>JARRRH010000615.1:0-3979 GCA_037380925.1 Deltaproteobacteria bacterium
CGTCCTGGAGGATCTTGTGCTGGGAAAACCGCGGGATAAAGAGGATGCGGCTCAGATGCTGCGACGGTTGAAGGGCTGCGAGCACCGGGTGATTACCGGGTTTTCCCTCCTGGACCCTCTCGGCCGGAGAGCCCACTCTGAGGCGGTCACCACTTCGGTCCGGGTGAAGGCCCTCACGGAAGAAGAGATCGCGGCGTATGTCGCCACGGACGAACCTTTCGGGAAGGCGGGCAGTTACGCCGTCCAAGGCATCGGCTCCTTCCTGGTGGAGACTTTGTGCGGGTCGTATTCCAACGTGGTGGGCCTCCCCTTGTGCGCCCTGGTCAAGGCGCTGATTGACACAAAGGCCCTGAAGGAGTTCCCGTTTCCCGCCTAGCGCCCCCGTCAGGAGGCACTCCGGTATCCTCATCCGCCCGGGAGCCGAGCCTTTCCCGATCACCGCGCCCCTGGCGGGCGCGCCCGTATAACGTGGACAATGCCGGCATTTTGAGCTAAGTTACTCTCTATGAGTCCTCAGAAAAAAGGTTGCTCGGTCAGAAGGGTTCAGGGGTCCAAGGGGGAGAGGCTGCTCGGCACGGCCTCCGGCGGAGATACCGATGGAAACCCTCCTTAAGGACTTGCTTCTGATATTCGGACTGGCTGCCGGGGTCCTTCTGCTGTGCTACAGGCTCAACCTGGCTACCACGGTCGGCCTCTTGCTCACCGGGGTATTGGTGGGTCCCAACGGATTCGGCCTCATCAGCGCCACCCACGAAGTGGAGATCCTGGCGGAAATAGGGGTGGTCTTGCTCTTGTTTACCATCGGGGTGGAATTCTCGCTCCAGAGTCTTCTTAGAATCAAAACATACGTTATTTTCGGCGGTGCCCTCCAGGTCCTGCTCACCACCCTCTTTTCCTTTTCGATCTCGAGACAATTGGGGCTCCCTTTCGGTGCAGCCGTTTTCGTGGGTTTCCTGGTGTCTCTCAGCAGCACGGCCATTGTGCTCCGGGTCATCCAACAGCGGGCGGAAATTGAAAGCCCCTATGGTCAAACGGCCCTGGCCATATTGATTTTTCAAGACATCATCGTCATTCCCATGATGCTCCTGATACCCCTCTTGTCCGGCACGGCCGGCCGGGGTCAAGAACCGGTCGCCCAATTGGTGCTCAAAGCAGCCCTCCTCATCCTTCTGGCGCTTGCCGGAGCCAAATGGATTGTGCCGCAGGCGCTTTATCAGATCGCACGGACACGGAGCCGCGAGCTCTTCATGCTCAGCATCCTCGTTATTTGCTTCGCCGCGGCCTTCCTCACGAGCAAGTTGGGGCTCTCCCTGGCCCTCGGGGCATTCATGGCGGGTCTCATCATATCAGAGACAGAGTTCAGCAGTGAGACGCTCGGGAACATTATCCCCTTTCGGGATGTCTTTACGAGTCTCTTTTTCATATCCATCGGGATGCTTCTGGACATCAAGTTCCTCGTCCTCCATCCCGGTCAGGTGGCCCTCATCGCCTTTGTGCTCATGCTCTCAAAGAGCCTCATCGTCTGTCTCGTCGTGCTTTCCATGGGCTTCCCCATCCGAACCGGCATATTGACCGGACTTGCCCTTTGCCAGGTGGGCGAGTTCAGTTTCGTGCTTTTTTTAAAAGGAGCGCAATACGGCCTGCTGGAAGCCGAGTTTTATCAGCTATTCCTCACCGTATCCATCATCACCATGGGGGTCACGCCCTTCGGGATCGCGTTTGCCCCCCGCATTGCGGACTTGGTGTCCAAATGGCCTCTCCCCCGGAAATTGAAACTGGGCTTCTCCGAAGCCACGAAGGCGATGACTTCTCGAAAGAGGCAGAAACGGAAGGATCACCTCGTCATCGTCGGCTTCGGCTTAAACGGCAGGAACCTGGCCCGCGCGGCAAAGGCGGCTGCCATCCCCTACGTGATCATTGAAATGAACCCTCGGATGGTCAGCAGGAATCGGTCCTTGAACAGGCGGACATCAAAGACGCCAGGATCGCCGTCATCGTGATTTCAGACCCGCTTGCAAGCCGCAGGATTGCCGTTGAAGTGAGGAAAGAGAACCCCAAGGCCTTCATTGTTGTCAGAACGAGATTTGTGACCGAGATGGGCCCTCTCTACCGGCTGGGAGCGGACCAAGTGATCCCCGAGGAATTCGAGACCTCGGTCGAAATTTTCAGCCGTGTCTTGGCCAGATACCTGATCCCCAGGAGTGAAATTGAGGGACTGATCGCCCAGGTGAGGGCGGACGGGTACGAGATGTTCCGCACACTGCCGAAGGGGTCCGCTTCTTTGCCGGACCTTAAAGCCTATTTTTCAGACGTGGAAGTGAACACGTTTCGAGTCATGGAAGGGGCGCCCGTCGCAGGCAAATCTCTTCGCCAGCTCGCCTTGAGGAAGAAATACGGGATAAACTTGTTGGCGATTCAGCGCGACCGTCACGTGCTGCCGAATCCGGACGCGGATACCGTCATTTTGGCTGAGGATCTTCTTGTCGTCCTCGCCCCTCCGGCCGATCTGACAGGCCACTGCACCCTCTTCCGCAGCCCCACATCGGAGAAAGCCCATGAGTGTGATCTTTCAAACGGTGATCAACAAAATACTTGATCTCAAACGCACCTGCCCCAAATGCAGACGGGATCAGTTCGTGCCGGCAAACAGAAGGAAGGAAACGGTCCGATGCAAGAATTGCGGGGCCGACGTTCCCCCGCCTCGCGGCCGGTCTTAGCGTAAAAAAGCCATCAAATCAGGGGGGCCTTCAGGGGCTTTTCCCTGAAAGCCGCGCGCTCACGGGTGACCGTGTCCGCCGGGGGAAGCCCTATTCCTGGATGAGCGCGGGTCGATAAAATCGTCGATATACTCCTCTTCAAAATGACTTCCGCGAAAATGAAGGAGCGCTGTGGGAAGAGAGCGCATAAATGCTGCCACGACCTCTGCGTCGAAATGGGTTTCCGCTTCCTTTTCAATGATAGCGACCGCATCGGATAAAGGCATTCTGCTGCAGTCGATGGGCCGGCCCGTTTCGTCGTATTTAGGATAGTCCCGGCGGGAGGTTAGGGCGTCGAAGACATCTGCAACCGCAATGATCTTTGCCTCGAGAGGGAGATTGTTGCCGCTCATCCCATACGGGTATCCCTGACCATCCACTCTTTCATGGTGGAGGGCGGCGATTTCCGGCACATTTCGAATCCTTTTGGGAAAATGAAAATTCTCCAAAATGTTTCTTGTGCGGATTGAGTGGCTGTTCATCTCCTCGCGTTCGTAGGAGTCGAACGGGCCCTCTTTCAACAAGACCTTGTCCGGGATGCCGATTTTTCCAATATCGTGAAGGAGTGCCGCGTACGTCAGCGCTTCGATCCGGTTTCTGCTCAAACCCATTTCCTTGGCGATGTGGGCTGAGAGTTTCGCCACCCTTTCCGAATGTCCTGCGGTCAAGGGGTGTCTTGCGTCAACCATCGCGGACAAGGTGCGAATGGCGCTGTTAAAAGAGATGCGCAATTCTTCATGCAGCAGGGAGTTCTTGATAAACTGCGCCGTGTGATTCGCGATATTTATCATCAAGTTCAGATCTTTTTTCGTGAAAGCACCGAACCGTTTCAACGATTCGATGATAATCACCCCCAATATTTCCTCTTGATGAAGAATGGGGACGGCGATGGAGGATCGGATTCCGCTGATTTTGATTGAATCAGCCATATTGAATCGATTATCAGCAAGGATGTCCGAGGTGATGACAGCCTTTCTTTTTTGCAGCACATGCCTGATGAGGGTAGTGGATAAGAGATGCTTTTTCTCGTCGCTGGTATTGCGATGGACGCGCGGTTTCAGCTTCCCCTTTTTGTCGACGAGAAGGATGGCAGCCCGGTCATATCCCAGAAATTCGAAGGTTCGGTCCAGCACACGATTGAGTACCAAATCGATTTCGATCTCGGCCCCGATATCCCGTTGAAGTTCATACGTGATTCGGAGTTTTTCATAGTCTTCACGGAG
>JARRRH010000616.1:0-3287 GCA_037380925.1 Deltaproteobacteria bacterium
GCCGGAATTGGCTCTGGCAAAGGCCGCGAGGCCCGGGGCCATTTGTATGCATGGCCCACACCACGGTGCCCAAAAGTCGACGACCAACAGCCCTTCTGCTTTCAGAACCACATCTTCGAATTGGGAGTCGTTTACGGGAATGGGTAGGTTTTCTGCCATGAGAGCCACCTCGTAGAATAAAGGTTGCTGGTACGGGCCAAAACTTATACCATGTGGCCCGTAAACTTCAATCTTTTACTGATCCGGCTCCTTCAGTACCCTCCTTTCGAGCAAAACGATTAAATCCCCTGCCCCCTTGACATATCGCCCTTGGTTTCCTATTCTTTCAGCGTCAAAAATCGACCTTCCCGCTTCCCTTTTGCAGGCTGAGGGATGTCCCCTCTAGCCCTCAAGTGCATCAATCCTTTGGCTGTTTGATATGCAGGACCGCTGATACGCTTCTCTCCTTGACCGGAGGATGTGATGACCGAAATCCACATCATCAATGGACCCATGAAAGGCCATGTTTTTGAACTCAAAGAAAAGGCGACCGTTCTGGGCCGGTCGACTGAATGTGACATTTCGATCAATGAAACGTCCGTTTCCCGAAGACATGCACAAATCAGCCGACAAGGTGAGAGTCTCTATATCGAGGACCTGAAAAGCCAAAATGGAACCTGGGTCAACGGCCACCCCATCAATCCCGGTTTCCAGGTCGGTATAAAGGAGGGCGACACAGTTGCTTTAGGCAATATCTGCATGAGTGTGGGGGAGCCTTTTGTGGAAGACGGGATGGTCGCGCAATACTCGATCAGTCTCACTGATCTCACAGAGGAGAGCAGAAAAGCGCTTCTCTACAAAGATCGGCGTATCACAGACAGAGAGAGGCTTGAGATGATCTATGATGTATCCACCGTCCTGCTGCAATCTTTGGATATTGACGAGATTTGTGAAGGAATCATTGAAGCGCTGTTTTCCTCCCTTCCGGGCATTGAAAGCGGGTCGGTGCTCCTGCTCGATCACGAAACAGGCGAAAACAAGAAAGTGGCGGCAAGGGCAAGGAACAGAGATCAAGACTTCGGTACAGAACACAGCCGAACGATCGTGAACCGGGTGATCGATGAAGGCAAGGCAATCATGATGTCTGATACCCGTCATCAGAAAGAAAAAGACCTTTCAGAGAGCATCATCCTTATGCAGATCAAGTCGGTCATGTGTGTACCCTTGATCAGCAAGTCCCAGATTCATGGCGTCATCTACGCTCACTCCACGAGCGCTTTGCAGGGCTTCAGGAAGGACGACCTCTTCCTTCATGCTCTCCTTTATGCAGAGCGGCGTCAAGCCGAAGAAGGGCTTCAAAAAGCCCACAATGAATTGGAGAACAGGGTTCGGGAGCGAACCAACGAACTCTCAGAGGCCAATGCCCGCCTGAAGCAGGAAATTGCCGAACGGCAACAGGCTGAAGAGCAGCTGAGGGCCACCCATGAGCAACTCAAAGAAGCAAACAAGAGCCTGAGCCTTGCCTATGCACAAATGAGAGCATCCAAGGACCGCTTGGCGACCCAGCTCTACGGACAAGAGCTTGCTTTTTTTACCGATGAAAACGGTCGAATATCAGGAGCAAATGAAAAAGCTCTGGAAGGGACAGGACAGACTAGAGCCAAACTTCTTGGTCGGGACCTTGGAGATCTCCTGGACAATGCCTCGCGGGAGAAACTCCGTCAAGACATGAGGGATGCCTTCATAGGCATTTTCCACCAGACCTCCCTACGCTTCAAGGAAGGGGACTCCGAAGAAAGATTTCAGGCAAGGCTCATGCCTCTCTATCTGGACAGCGGGAAAATGCTGCTTGTTCTAATGCGTCTACCTCCCCTTTAACCTTGACATTTGAAATTACTTTATGTTAAAGAAAACTTAATTTTATTAATGTAGCTTTGTTCTTTTTGCTTTTCTGTATCTATTCCCCATAAGAAAGGAGGTGACATAAACTTAAATTTTTTTAGCACATAATGGGCCCTGTTGTTGAGCAACGAATCTTCATCACCCTTTCTAACCGGACCGGGGGGCGACGGGTACCGCCAGTGAAACATCTGTCTGGCGCGTATCCTTTGAGCGGTCTAATGCTTCCAATAAGGACCACCAAATCCGTCGGTAGCGGCCACCCCGCACGGGATGACTGAGGCCGGCTTTCTTGCAAGTTGAGAAAACAACAACTGTTCACCTTGCTTTGGAGCAATCTTTAGGAGGGAAGTTATGAATTCATTATGGGTCTTATTATGGTGGATCGTGATCCTTGTTTTAGGGTACTGGGTCTACGCCAAACACGTTGCCAAAAGCGTTTTTGGGGTCGATCCAGGGAGAGCGACACCTGCAAAGATGTACATGGACGGTGTTGACTTCATGCCCGCCAATAAAAACGTGCTGTTTGGGTTTCAGCTCAACTCTATCGCCGGGGCGGCACCCATTGTAGGCCCTATCATAGCCCTTCAATGGGGATGGGTGCCGGCATTGCTCTGGTTGGGCATCGGGGTTTTCTTCATCGGTTGGCTCCATGATTTCTCGAGTGCCATGATTTCCATGCGCAGTGACGGAGATACCTTTGGCGCTTTGAGCTACAAATTGATCTCGCCACGGGCCAGAAAAATCCTTCTCACCTTTGTTTACTTCTATCTGCTCTTGATTGCAACTGCCTTTGGTCACATCATTACCAGTGGTGTTAGCAAGAATGCTGCCCTCCCGTTTCCCATGCTGGTCGTCATCGGTGTCGCTTTTCTGGTCGGCCACATGATCTACAAGGCGAGGGTCAACATCATTGCCACAACCATTGTTGCCATTGTGCTGATCTTCGTGTCCATCTGGCTGGGCACGGTTTGGAACATCCAGCTCAGCTACACGACCGTTCTCGTTTGCGTCCTGATCTTCGGGTATTTCAGCTCCATCCTGCCGGTGTGGCGTTTCATCCAGCCCTATAACTACGCTTCCGTGTACGTGGTTTACTTCGGCATCATTGCAGGGATAATTGGCATCCTGATCGGCCACAAGCCCATGACCTTGCCGGCCTTCACGAGCTGGAGCATTGGCATGGGACCGCTCTGGCCGATTCTGTTTCTCACCATTGCCTGCGGCTCCATCTCCGGATGGCACAGTCTGGTATCCAGTACCGCAACTTCGAGGCAGCTCGAGAATGAAATGGACACTCGGCCTGTAACCGGCGGGGCCATGTTCGCAGAGTTCACCATCTCCATCATCGCTGTGATCGTTTGCGCCACGGCCTTTGCGGATAAAGTAGCCTATGTCAAGCAGGTAGG
>JARRRH010000617.1:0-3393 GCA_037380925.1 Deltaproteobacteria bacterium
GGATGATTCCGCTGCCCGCGGTCATCCACTGAATGTCGCCCGAAGAAATCCCGCCCTCATTTCCCATGCTGTCGGCGTGCTCCACATCTCCGCGAAGCACGTAGGTTATCGTTTCGATCCCGCGGTGAGGGTGCCATGGAAAACCCTTGATGTAATCTTGAGGGTCGTTGGAGCGGAAGTCGTCCAAAAGCAAAAACGGGTCGAACACGGGCGCCTCCGCGTAGCCGAAGGCTCGCTTGAGACGGACTCCCGCACCTTCGACTGTCGGCCTGCTCCTAAAGACCTTTCGAATCTTTCTTGTTTCGCTCATCGTCCTTCCCCCCATCCATCGCATGCACACTTTGACATGGAAACCGCCTCTCAAAAAAATAACCTCTTCGCTTCTGTGCGTAAATGGGGCGTTCGCTATATTTTGTTGGAAAATCGGCGGTATCATTCCATCACTCCGAACGAACTCAGGCGATCTTCTCTCTGTATTTTCGATACAGGCCGCGAAATTGATGATACGTGACGCCCAAAATCTTGGCCGCTCCTTTTTGATTGTACTTCGCCCGCTTAAGGGCCCTTTTCAAAAGTCGGATCTTCATCTCCTCCATGGCGTCATGAAACGGCCTGCTCAGAAGATCCTCTGTCGACCCTTGGGCCGCTGATGCCGCGGTTTTCTTCTCGACAACCCGGTTGACAGTGAAAGGAGAGTGAAAAGGGTCGAATGCGATCTCCGTAATCATAGGAGACTCTGACCGGTATACGGCTCGCTCGACAAGGTTTTTGAGCTCACGGATGTTTCCAGGCCACGAATAGCTCTCAAGCGCTTCAACCGCCTCCTCACTGAACTGGGGAATGTATTCCCGTCCCAACTCCATGGCCATTTTTCCTGCGAAGTGCGTCGCCAGCAAAAGGATGTCTTCTTTTCTGGCTCTCAAAGGAGGTAGGAACAAGACTTCAAAAGAAAGGCGGTCCAGTAAATCTAGTTTGAAACGCTCTTCCGCGGCCAGGGCTGCCAGGTCCGCATTGGTCGCTGCGATAATCCGAACGTCCGCCTCTATGCTCGTGGAACTCCCCACACGTTCAAACGTGCCGTACTCGACCACGCGCAATATCTTCTCCTGAACTTCCATCGGGATGTTGCCGATCTCGTCCAGGAACAGGGTCCCTTCGTCCGCAGCCTCAAATCGTCCGGGCCTTCTTTGTTCAGCTCCGGTAAAGGCCCCCTTTTCATAGCCGAACAGTTCCGACTCGATGAGAGACGGGTTGAGGGCCGAACAATTGAGAGCCACGAAGGATCCTTGCCAGCGGTTTGAAAGAAAGTGGAGCCTGGATGCCGCCAGTTCCTTTCCCGTCCCCCGTTCGCCTATCAAGAGGACCGGTCGTCCTGCTCCCCGAGATCCCGAGCCTCTCGGCTCTGTGAATATCCGTTTTCCGGCCTTCATGGCTAAAAATGCTCCTCAGTGGTATATATAGCTCTTAGTTGGTAAATATTGCCAGAAGGTCCTCGCTCCTGTCAAGAGGAAAACATTTTGGAATCATTGGCTTTTCAAACAAAAGGGGCCTATTGGCACAATTCCTGCCTTAGTCTCTTCCTAAACCAAAAAAGTGCAGGAGGAGGAAAATGGGAATTTTTACACGGTTTCGTGATATTGTGAGTTCTAACATCAGCGCCATGCTGGATAAGGCGGAAGATCCCGAAAAGCTGATCAAACTGATGATTCGTGAAATGGAAGACACCCTTGTGGAGCTCAAGGCGTCCTGCGCGGGCGTCATGGCCAACCGGAAGAAGGTGCAGCGGCACCTTGATGAAATGCATTCCAGGACGGGTTACTGGGCCAGGAATGCAAAGCTTGCGGTCGAGAAAGGCCGGGACGATCTTGCCCGTGAAGCCCTTGTGGAAAAACGCCGGTTTGCCGAGAGAGTCCAGCTCCTGGAAAAAGAGCTTTTTGAACACAATCAGCTGGTTGAACAGTATCAGGAGGATATCAGGGAGCTTGAAGACCGGCTTCGAAGCGCGCGGGATAAGCAGCGCATGCTGGTGCAGCGCCACATCCGGGCTCAAAGCAGAAAGCAGGCGCAAGAAGAGATTCGCCGTATCGACGGCTCAGAGGCGTTGCTCAAGTTCGAACAAATTGAAAGCCGCATAGAACGCATGGAGGCAGACGCCGATCTGGTTAATTTCGGCAGAAAGCCCAGGCTTGAAGGAGAGTTCGACGGCCTTTTGGTTGACGATGAGATCGAAAAGGAGCTGCTGGACCTGAAGTCGTCCGCTTCCGGAAAGGGCCAAAAGGCCCCGACCGTTTAGGCTTTGCGTATCAGTTCGGGTCTCTTAAAAGAGACCCCCGGGGTTCGTGTCCGGTCTCGAAAGGTCAAGGGATGCGCTTTACCGATTAAATCGATGTTGAAAGGACGGGATTGATCCCACTATGTATGTAAGCCTGATGCTGGCCATTATCTTCGGTGGAAGCGTCCTGGCACTGGCCATTGTCGGGAGCACGATCCTCATGGCCGTCAAGATCCTCAAGGGAGGGGTCTCTCGTGAGGAACGGAAGAAGCAGTCTGAAGAAGCCAGAATTATACAGGAGGTCTATCAGGGGCTTTCCAAAATGGAACAGCGGGTGGAGGCCCTTGAGACGATCATACTCGACCGGGACAGAAAGGATCAGTGAGTATGAAAAGACTTGAAAAACTTTTTCGCGGCGGTCTATATCGCTCCCGAAGGGGGATTATACTGGGGGTTTGCCGGGGCATCGCAGAGTATTTTGATTTTTCCGTCTTCTGGACCAGGTTCGTTGCCGTCATGCTCCTCTTTTTCAGCGGGTTCTGGCCCGTCGCTGCAATATACTTCGTTGCGGCACTGCTTATGAAACCGGAGCCGGTTATTCCCATCGAAACGGAAGGCGAAAGAGAGTTCTACGACAGTTACGTTCATTCACGAAAAGGGGCGGCAGAACGGTTGAAGCGCAGGTACGACAACTTGGAGCGTCGTATCCGCCGGATGGAAGACGGGGTGACGGCGCGGGAATACGACTGGGAGCGTCGGTTGAATACCTGAAAGCCCGCAGCCCGTCAGCCGCTTCCTTCCCCGAATCCGCCTCCGACACAGGGAACCTGTGCCACTTCGGAAGGACGAGAGATAAATTCTGAAACTCAGCAAGGTGATCTCTCACCCTATAAATATTTCAGCATTCAGATTTTCTAGGGGCTCGGGTGTGGTCACGAAGCCCCTTTTTTCTTGACCCCCGAGGGAGATCCCCCTAAGATTTCTCCGCTAAAAGCAAACCCTGTCCCGCGAATCCCCCAGGGCCTTCCGTGGTAGGCGCACGGCAAAATCTTTAAGTGGGTTCGACGCCCTCTCATCCGTTGCGCGATTTTCGGCACGCGTGTTTCCGATCGAGCAGCCGG
>JARRRH010000618.1:0-3239 GCA_037380925.1 Deltaproteobacteria bacterium
ACTGCTCTTTACATTGTGCATTGCCGTTCGGGTGAGGTTGAACGAAAAACTGGGGCCGCCGGGGGCCAAGGCTACATTTTCCGAGAAACGCGCCCACCCCGGCTGCTTCCGTGGGAGTGAAAAGACCGAGGTACAGTCCCCCCATAATGACAATGAACAGGGCCAGCACGCCCCAGCATTTCTTCAAAGAAGCAAGTTTCTCGGAAAATGTAGCCTTGGCCCCCGGCGGCCCCAGCTTTTTGTTCAGCCTCACCCGAACGGCAATGCACAATGTAAAGAGCAGTGCGAGCAGAAGGCCCGGAAATACTCCGGCCATGAACAGCTTCCCGATAGACTGCTCGGTAATGACGCCGTAGATGATGAGAATGGAACTGGGTGGGATCAAAATGCCAAGAGAGCCGCCGGAAGCCACGACCCCCGTGGCCAGGGCAGGGTCATATTTGTATTTCTTCATTTCAGGGAGCGCGATCATGCCCATTGTCGCCGCGGTGGCCAGAGTGGACCCGCTCACCGCGGCAAACCCGCTGCATCCCATAACCGTTGCCATAGCCAGACCCCCTGGTGCCCCACCTATCCACTTGTACGCGCTGTTGTAGAGTCCTTCGCTCATTCCGGAATAGAAAGCGAACGATCCCATTAAGAGGAACAGGGGCAGCACAGACAGGTCGTAGCTGGCCGCAGTGGCAAATGGAACGGTTCTCAAGATTCCCAGGGCGCCTTCCAAGCTGGTCAGATAGTAGAAACCGCCGAATCCGACCGCGGCCATAACAAGCCCGACAGGCATCCTCAGAAAGAGCAGCACGATCAGGACGGCGATCCCTATTAACCCTACCGTGAAGGGACTCACTTCCGAAACACTCCGTACAAATGCTCAAAGAAATTTACCAGGAGAATAAGGTCAAAGGCTGCGCATCCGACCACAAGGACAAACAAGAACGGATAGTGGGGGATGTGAAGAACACCCGACACATGCCCGGACTCCCAAAGGCTTAGCATCTGCATTACGCCTTGCCAGGTGATCAGTGTCACCACGCCGATGCTCAAAAGACACGTAGCGGCATCGATAACCTCCTGAGCCCTCTGGGGCAAAAGGCCGACAAACAGGTCGACACTCACATTCCCCCGCTGCAAGGCACAGTACCCAAATCCCAGAAAAACCACAAAAGTCATGAGCAATTCGATGAGCTCGAACGCTCCGGGAACAGGGCGGTTGAGGAAATACCGCCCCGCCACGTGCACAACCACAAGCAACATAAGGACAAGGAGGAAGAAGCCTCCGCCGTAGTTGATGGCTCGGCTGAAAGGATCAGCGACTTTGCCTATCGTCTCAGCGACTTTTTTCAGCCACATGGCAGGCCTCCTCCTTGCCTCGGCCTATCACTCACCTAGTCCTGCCAACTGCCGAATTCCTTGTTGTATTTCCGGATGTCCCTCTTCGCACTTTCTACAAACTTCCTTCCAGGATATCCTTTGGCTTCCATGCCGGCGATCCAAGACTCCGTAACAGAAGCACACTGCTTTTCCCACCTGGAGGTCTCAGCGTCGGTCAAGGTAATGACCTCCATGCCTTGCTGCTTGCCCAGCTCAAAACCCGCTTTGTCCGCGGCATTCCAAGCCTTACCCACGAGGTCGGCGCCTACGGAGCCGCTGCACTCATCTATGACCTTCTTAACGTCATCGGGCAAACTGTCGTACTTTTTCTTGTTCATAGCAACCCAAAACCACTGGACGTAGAAGTCTCCGATGGTCATGTATTTGGTCACTTCGTGGAGCTTCCATGTCTTTATGGCTTCGCAGGGGAAAATCGTGGCATCAATGGTGCCTTTGGACAGGGCGAGATAGCATTCGGGAGCAGGCATGGATACCGGAGACCCGCCCAAGGCCTTAACGATTTCTCCGATCCCGCCGGGAGCCCGGACGATAAGCCCCTTCATGTCTTCCATGGTGCGCACAGGCTTGCTCGAAAAGATCTGACCCGGCCCCTGGGAAAACAACCACAGCAGGTGTGTGTCTGCGTATTCCTGCAGGTGTGTGTCTGCGTATTCCTTCCTCAGCTCCGGGAACTCATTGTAAAGATCCATCCAGGCCCGACTGGCGGCCCAGGATGAGTGGGCCCCCAGGAAAGGAAGCTGCGTGGCCTCACTCATGGGGAAACGACCGATGTAATAAGGTCCGGGATCGAGACAGATGTCGATCGTCCCCGCCTTGACCGCATCATACATAGTACCCGGCTTGGCCAAGGCGCATCCGGGGTAAAGGTTTATCTTGACCTTCCCGTTCGTCTTTTGCTCCACCATGTTTTTCCAGGGTACGACAACCTTGGTGTGCATCCAAGCAACCTCTGGAAACAAGTGGTTGAAGCTCAGCACAATGGGTTTATCGCTCTTGGCCTGCGCGGTGGAAAAGGGCGCCGCAGCGAGTGCCCATCCGATCAAAAGAATCGCGGCCAAAAATGGAAGTCTTTTTCTCATCACAAACCTCCTCTCAAAATATGTTGTTGTTTTGAAAAGCCGTTGCCCTGATAACGTGGTCTATACCGCGGAAAGCCGGCGAGGATGCTTTCCTCAAAAACCGTTCACATAAGCAGGCCCTGCATGAGAGCAAACTTCTCCTGTGCGTGTTGAAGGTGCAATTTTGTGAGTCTTTTCAATTCGCCTGCATCTTTCTTTTCCAAAGCTTTTAGCATCTTTTCGTGATCACTGACAGACTCACCTGCCCCGCCGGGGGCATGGAGGGAGATAGCGCGGAGCCAATGAAATTTGTCCACAAGATGGGAAATGGTCTCAATAAACACGTCCGATTTGGTTGCGTTGTAGAGAATCTGATGGAACTCTGTTTCGTATCGGATAATATTGTTCATCTGGATCGTCTCGACAGCCCTGCGAGCTTCTACCAGATTTTTGGCCAAAATCTTCATCTCGGAGGGTGTTATTCGCTCAACGATCAAAGGAATAGCAAACCCTTCGATGACGCTTCTGATGTCAAAGTACTCGCTCACCACGTGGGAAGACAATTTCCTTACAATGAACCCCAGCTTGTCGGTGCATTCAAGCAATTTTTCATTCTCCAGCACCAAGAGAGCCTCTCGCACAGGGGTTCGGCTCATCTTCAGTTTTTTGGCGATGTCACTCTCGAAGATCTTCTCCCCCGGCTTCAGATCATAAAAAATGATCCTTTTTTTGATCTCGTCATAAGCCTTGTGGCGCAGGTTTTTCTTCATAGGATAACGCCTTTTACTC
>JARRRH010000619.1:0-2020 GCA_037380925.1 Deltaproteobacteria bacterium
GAATAATCGATCCCCTTGAAGGTGCCGGGAGGATAGACATATTTTCCGTAATCCTGGTTCTTCTCGAGGAATTTATCCAGAACCTCTTCATCCCAGGGCAGCAGGCGCAGCGGGTGGGTCATGGCGACCTGTTTGGCCAGTTCCATGGTCAAAATGGCCCCTTCAACCGTCCCGTCCTTCAAGGCCTCAGCCATGGCACCGGCTCCCAGGAACTAGGGTTTCACGTCTTTTTTAAAGTTTAGACCGTTGGCGGCAAGTTGGGATCTGGCCACAACCCCAAGACCACCCGAAGCAGGTCCGACAGCGACTTTTTTCCCCTTCAGATCGGGAATCGTCTTCGCGTCCGAACTCTTGAGCACACCCCAAATATTGGCATTGGGCAGCATGCGAACCACCACCCGAAAGTCAATTTTACCGCTCTTCTGGAACATCTTGATCCCTTTTCGAGCCGCAGTCCCCACGCTGGGGGTAATCATGGCGAGTTGTATCTTTTTCTGCCCGATCAGACGAAGATTTTCTGTGGAGCCCTGGGTGACCTCCGCCGTAATGTTCACCTCCGGCAAGGCCTTGTTGACGCACTGTGTGATGGGAGCCCCCAGAGTGTAAAAGATCCCTCCAACAGTGGCGGTTCCCATGGAAAGCTGTTCAACCGCCCCCGCGGACCCAAGGAATGTAAAGGTTAAAAGGAAAAGACTTAAACCAACGAAACCCAATTTCAGTTCTCTTTTGCCCATGCAAATCTCCTTTCGTTGAACTAAACTCTGAGCCAGATGATTAAAAGGTTTAATCCCAAGTTAATGCGTCCTCGGGATTCCTGAAGCAGCTTCTCACCTCCTTCCTAAATAAGGGTGTGGCATGTAATTGCTTGAAAGGCAAGACTCCTCGCCCACCACTTGGTTTCACCTATCGGAGCATGTCCTCTCCCCTGTGACGAGCGGTTACAATTTGAGCAGTCTCCTCGCATTACCCTCGTAGATTTTCTGCCGGTCTTGGTCGGAAACGTTAAGAGCATCTATGATCTTGATGGTCTCCCGGATGTATCCCGGTCCCTTCTCAGGGTCAAAGGGGCTGTCGGAACCGAACAGCACCTGGTCCACGCCGAAAAAATCCAGCCCACAGATGGTCGCCGACATGGAGCCGAAAACAGCGGTATCCGCATAGAACATCTTGAAGTATTCCAGATGGGGTTTTTTCAATTTCTTCAGGATAACCGTATAGTCCTCGTCCGAGGTCCGGGCTCCCAACTGGTCCCACCCAGGCCCTACCCGGCCTTCGAAATAGGGAACCATACCGCCCAAATGGTGGGTAATGATCTTCAGGTTGGGGAATTCATCGAAGTAATAGCCGAAGACCAGCCGGGCCATGGTGACACTGGTCTCGTAAGGCCACCCGAAAGTCCACCAGATCTCGTACTTGGATTTGTCTTCGGTCAGATAGTCCGGGAAATTGGCTCCCCGCGCGGGGTGGAGCCAGATGGGGAGATCATACTCAGCCATCTTCCGGAACAGAGGTTTGAGTTCGGGAAGATCCAACGGGGCGCCGTTCACATTTGTGAAAAACTGAATCCCTACGGCCTTGAGGTCCTTGATGGCCCGGTCGATCTCCCTGAGAGCAGCCTCCACATTGTTCATGGGCATCGAGGCGATAAACCCTGGAAAGCGATCCGGGTACTTCGTGACATACTCAGCCATGCCGTCGTTGGCCGCCTCGGCCAATTCCGGAGACACCTCGGGACCGCCCAGCTTCTCAATCGGTGGTGCCGCCAGACAGATGATCTGCGCATAATCGTCAAACTGGTCCATGACCCTGAATCTCTCGTCCAGGTCATAGAGGACCGGGACGTTCCTCACACGCTTGCCTATGTCCTTGTAGTCCGGGTTCACCTGCATCATCTTGTCATAGTACTTCTTCGGGAAAATGTGATTGAATATGTCCAGTTTCATGCGGAACCTCCTGATAGGGTAGATAAGTTGGAAAGACAGGAAAAGGAACCGGGATATGTATGTCTGCAACTTGGATG
>JARRRH010000619.1:2032-5127 GCA_037380925.1 Deltaproteobacteria bacterium
TGTCAAGAGGATAATTCACATCTTTCAAGCCCTCCCCACTCTGCTAAGCTCTCGAAGTCTGTACAGAGCTCGAACCAACCCAGCCTTGGGCAAAAAGAAACACCCGTTGAGATCAGGATTATTCTTGATAACGCGTTTTCCTGCCATTATAGTGACCGATTTATATCGATAGTGCAGAACCTATACGGCTTCAAACCAAAGGGGAGAGAGAACCCATTCTTAACAGGAAAGGCGTTTGATACAAGGAATTCCGGCGCTGATCCGTGGAAGATAAAACAGACTAACCAGAAGGGAGCACATGTTTTTTCGGCACAATATCAGCGCGGGAGTCGTATTGTGGGTTGCGCTGGCCTTTTGGGCGTGGCTGGTTTTCGTCCCGCCTTCCTATAGCCGGGAGGTTCAGCTGGGGGAATTTCTCAGCCGGACTGTCCGCCTTTCCCAAGATGACCTCCAAGCCCTGAAGGCCGGGGAAGCTGTCACCATGGAGTTCCCGTGCTCGCCCCAGAACGAGCTCTTCCTTTTTGGCGCCGTGAGGGTGGATGCACCTGTCTGTTCCTATCTTACGGGAGACCGGAACGCCTTGTTTTTCGATCCGCATATGGTGCAAGCCTCGGGCGATTTCCACCTCTCACCAAGAGAAGAGGATATAAAAGACCTGGCCTGGCCCGCGGAAGATTTGGAGGATCTGCCCCAGTGTCGGCCTGGAAGCTGCAAAATCAAGCTGCCTCCTGGTTACATTGAGCAACTGGCCCCATTCAGCGGGAACGGCTCTGCTTTCCAAGACCATGCCAACCCTGTGCTGCGGCGAACCCTCATCGACTACCTCAATAGCTATCGACGCCTTGGCAACGCGACGCTGATGGAATACAGGGACAAACCCCAAGCGGTCAGCCTCGCTGATGAATTCAACGGGATTCTGGAGAATTTCGCCCCTTTCAATCGTTATATTCCCGCCCTGCACACCTATTTGAAAAACTTCCCCCAAAACCGGCCGCCCGACACAAAAGACCGCTTCATCTGGGCGAAGGTCCTGCTGGGCGGCAAAGCCAGGCGCCCCACGATCTTCTTGTATCATTTGGTTACCTATCGACTGCCTGAGGGTAATGGCACTGTTATCGCCCTGAAACAGCTCTATGCGTCCCACTATTACGAGGCGGCTTTGGGCCTCACACTGATCCTAACCGATGCAGAGAACCCCTCCCGATTCTACTTGCTCCACTTTGATCGGGGGCGCATCGACGTGCTTCGCCAAATCCCGGAGTTCCTATCCAGCAGCCTGAGAGGAGAGACACGAAGACTGCTGGCCCGGCGGTTGGAAGCCATCCAGCAAGAAGCAAAAAAGGAATGATATGGAATATTGGATTTTCACCCTTCCAGGCAGGGGCATGGGGATCAGATCCCCATGCCCCTGCAACACGCTTCCATGTTGAAAAATATTTCGGGAACCGCAAACACAATACAACGGATGACGCCATGAAAAAAGGCAAAGACTACATCGTCTTCCCCTTGGATGTTTCCACCCGTGATGAGGCCACCCGCTATGTCACCCTGCTTAGGGACCACGTGGGGCTCTTTAAGGTGGGGCTTGAGTTATTTATCAGCCTGGGCCCCGACATCCTGAAAGCCATTCGAGACACATCATCCGCCGGCGTTTTCCTTGATCTCAAGCTTCATGATATTCCCGCCACGGTCAAAAGGGCCTTCTTGGCAGCCAGCGCTTACGGCCCCGAATTCGTGACCGTTCACTGCGACGCCGGGAAGGGTTGGCTTAAAGAGGTGGCGGAAAACAATCCCGGCAATACCAGGATCCTGGCCGTAACCCTGTTGACGAGCCTGAACAGCCGGAATCTTGCGAGGCTGGGCTTTGTCGAGGATTATGTGCAAGATCTTTCGAAACTTGTTTTGCTCAGGGCCAGAATCGCAAAAGAGGCAGGCTGCCAGGGCGTGGTCTGCTCGGGCCGCGAAGTGGCCATGGTTAAAAGTGAATTGACCGACCTCATCGCGGTCACTCCAGGGATACGGCCTGCCTGGTCTGTGGTCAGCCAGGATGATCAAAAGCGAATCGTTACACCCAAAGATGCGATCAAAAACGGAGCCGATTACATTGTGGTGGGACGCCCTATTCGGGACGCAAAGAGTCCGGCAGACGCGGCCAAGCAGGTTGCTGAGGAGATCGAATCAGAGCTTTGATGAAGCCAGGTCATCTCGGTGAACAACCATGAGCGTCACCAAAGCCTTGGCGGCCAAGACTTCCCCTCCCTTTCTTTCATCAAAGACCTCCGATTCCGAAATCACGATTCTATTTCCTCCCCTGATGACCCTGGAACGACAGAGAAGCAATTCCCCGTAAGCGGGCCTCAAAAAATTGATTTTGAATTCAACGGTGAGGATTTGATAATCTTCAGGCACCGTGGTAAATGCGGCATACCCGGCCGTGTGATCCGCCATGGTCGCCATAACCCCGGCATGGACAAAGCCGTCCTGCTGACGGTGTAATTCCTGTATTTTTACCCGGGACTTGAAGTAACCCCGTTTGACCTCTTCCACCTCGAACCGGCAGTACCGGATGAAGCCACGGCAATAGTCCTCGGCCAGAAAAGAGGCCCGCTCTTTGGAGATTTCCTTTTCCAGTTTCTACACCCTGTTTTTTGATGTTGTTTTAGACCGGGGGTACAATGTCCGATAGTCGCCCCCTCCTGTTTTCGATCTCACAGAGACCACAGCCCACCCTTTGTCCCCCTTTTCCAGAAAGAAAATAAGGGTTCCCACACCTTCACTTCCCTTTGCTCTGAAAAAAATTCTGGCGGTCTTCCTCCGATTACTCACCCTCACCTCCTGCCGAACCGGCGTCAGCGTAAGGCTTTCCCCCAGGTGACCAAAGAGGTCCTTGTTTTCCTTCACAAAAGTCTCGCACCTCAGGTACGTCCCGTTTCCTAAAAACATTTGGCTGAAAAACTCCAAAGGATTTTGCTTCAAATCCGGCAGGGGTATTTTCAAGTCCGTGTCCTTGATGGAAAAATAGGCGCCCCCCGCGATGAGACGAATGCCCACGACCGCGATTACCTTGATGAGACTGTCCCGGTACTTGGGATAAG
>JARRRH010000620.1:0-2656 GCA_037380925.1 Deltaproteobacteria bacterium
GTTTTCCACGAGAGAGATGCCCACTAAGGATTATTACAAAATTCTCGGAGTGTCCAAGACTGCCTCCCCTGAAGAAATTAAGAAAGCTTACCGCAAGCTGGCTCTCCAGTTTCACCCGGATCGCAACAAAGGGGACATCCCACAATAATGGGGTCCGCAGCAACAACGGACCGTAAAGGTAGCAAGATCACAGTGAGACATACGACGAGGGTAAATGCCAAAAATGATTTTGATCTCATAGTCCTCCCTCCTGCTGATAAAGGTGATCCCGAGGAGGAAGGCGGGCGCAATCGCGGCTTGACTTCACAAGAGGCTGTGATTAAAATTTTTTCATAAGAATCAGATAAAAGTAGGATTTTTCACGAGAGAGATGCCCACTAAGGATTATTACAAAATTCTCGGAGTGTCCAAGACCGCCTCCCCGGAAGAAATTAAGAAAGCTTACCGCAAGCTGGCTCTCCAGTATCACCCGGACCGAAATGAAGGCGACAAGGCTTCGGAAGCCAAATTCAAGGAAATCAGCGAAGCCTACGCGGTTCTCAGCGATTCTGAGAAAAGAAAAAAGTATGACATGTTTGGTGCCGAAGGGTTCGGCAGACGGTTTTCTCAGGAAGACATTTTTCGCGATTTTGATTTTGGTAGCATTTTCAGGGAGTTCGGATTTGGCGGCGGCCGCGGCCAAAGTATGTTCAGTCACATGTTCGGGGGCACGGGGGGATCCCGGTTCAGGGGCAGGGGCTCTCCTTTTGATTTCGGCTACGACGATCTTCGTACCCGGTCCCAGCCTGGGAAGGGTCAGGACCTGGTTTACGAGTTGGCCTTGACTCTGGAAGACGTGGTCACCACAACAAAAAGGGTCATATCCTATCCGGTGGACGGCCGACAGGAGACGGTCTCCGTGAAAGTACCGGCAGGCATTTCAACAGGCAAGAAACTGCGCTTGCAGGGAAAAGGCCAGCGAAGTCCTCACGGAGGGCCCAACGGAGACTTGTACATCCAGGTTAAGGTCTTGGACCATCCTCTGTTTAAGCGAGACGGTGATGATTTACTTCTCACCCAAGAAATCCGTTTTTCTGAGGCTTTGTCGGGGGCCGAAATCCAAGTCCCAACGGTTGACAAGAAAACACTGAAACTCAAGGTTCCCCCGGGCACGCAAAGTAACGCCCGGTTCAGGCTAAAAGGCTACGGCATGCCCCACATGAACGGCGGCGGAAGGGGTGACGCTTTGGTGCAAGTCACCATTGCTGTGCCCAAAAAACTCAGCAAAAAGCAGAAGGATCTTGTCAAAGACATGGCGGAAGCAGGATTTTAGATGAAGGCTTTAGCCGTTTTTTCAGGTGGGCTGGACAGCATGCTCGCCGTAAAGCTGATCTTGGCCCAGGGCATCGAAGTCCTGGGCCTTTTCTTTGAAACCCCCTTTTTTACTTCCGGAAAAGCCAGAACATTCGCAGCCTCAATCAACCTGCCCCTGAAGGTCATCGATCTCACGGAGCCCCATCTCGACCTTGTAAAGAACCCGAAACATGGGTACGGCGGGAACATGAACCCCTGCATCGACTGTCATGCTCTCATGCTCAGAAAGGCCGGGGACATGCTCGAGCAGGAGAGGGCCGGCTTCATTGTTACCGGAGAGGTCCTGGGACAGAGGCCCATGTCTCAAAACAAGAAAGCCTTGTTACTCGTAGCTGCTGAGAGCGGTTACGGCAATCTCGTACTTCGCCCTCTGTCAGCGAAGCGACTGCCCGTGACGGTTCCGGAGGAAAAGGGGTGGGTGCGGAGGCAGGAACTCCTGGACATTTTCGGGCGCTCTCGCAAACCCCAGATGGAGCTGGCCAGGACTTTCGGCATCACGGAATACCCTTCTCCAGCCGGCGGTTGTCTGCTCACAGACCAGGTTTTCTCCAAGCGTTTGAAAGATCTCTTCTCATCAAGACCCAGTCCTGCTCTGCGAGAGATCGAGGTTCTCAAGGTCGGCCGCCATTTTCGCATCGGCCCTCACACAAAGCTCGTTGTGGGGAGTCCACTGAAGTGAGGCTTCTGGACCAAGGGGGAGAAAGGTGTGGAATGGCGAGGAAAGCCGACAAAAGACCATTCAGGATCTACATGATATGAGTACATCTCAAAAGTATTTCCACCGCGAAACAGGCGTAGGGGAGGGGTTGATCCCCTCCCGCTGGCGGGCGTAAAGCCCGCCCCTACGTGGCCCCATGCTTGAACACAGTCCGTTGGTATTCCGGCTCACCGTTTCAACAGCCTCTTCAAGAAGGGCTTCTTTTTCACCTCTTTGATTCTCTCAAGATTCTCCGCGATCTCATTCTCGTGCGAGGTAATGTCCACCTCAATGGCTTGCCGTTTTTGATCCATAGAGTGGAGCTTCACGTTGAGTTCCATGATATCTATTTTTTCCTGCCGGTTGAGCTCATCCTCTTGTGACCTCAACGCATCTATTTCCTTCGCAAGCTGCTCTCTCTCCTGCTCCAAAGAGGACAAGGCTTGCCTCTGCGTTTGAATGTAAGCCTGACTTTGATCAATCGCTTTTTGAATGCTCCCTTCCTTCTCCATGGAGATAAAGAAGTAGGCTAAGGGACCGAGGGCGAGGATGATGACGAAGAGCGCCAACTTGACCACGAGACCTGAAAAGACTGAGACAAGGCGG
>JARRRH010000621.1:0-1443 GCA_037380925.1 Deltaproteobacteria bacterium
TTAATGACCATCGCATACAACATATAAAACATGCCCTAGGGAAGATTCAAGTCCCAATTCATATTTTTCTGATAATAAAACCCGCCGGGCATTGCATACAACAAGAGGAAAAAGACAAACTTTAATTCTTATTGCGCCACGGAAGGAGTCACCTCGGGTATGGCCTCGCTGTAAACCATTTTTGGGAGAAGGGCTATGCCGTTAGGATTGGAACGGTCGTAAACGATTCCGAGGAGAATGCTGAGACCCACAATAAGAAGGAAGTCAAGCAACTGCAAACGGGGCGGCTTGAAGTGACTTTCGATCTCTGTCTCGAGTAGTCTATCGTCTCTCAGAAGGGACTCCGCAATCTCCTTTAGAAAGGCGGCCGAAATATCAGGGAAGTCCTTCAGGATGTGCTCAAATTCTTCCTTAGGAAGCACCGTAAGACGCGTCTCTTCAAGGGCTAACACATTTGCTGACCTGGGTTTTCCCGTTAACAGGGCCACTTCGCCGAAGCTTTCTCCGGGGCCAAGGATGGACAGATCCGTTTCCACGCCTTCCTTGTCTCTTAGAAAAACCCTGACCATGCCGGAATGAATGATGTAGAAACTGTCGGCAGGGTCTCCCTCCCGAAAAATCATTGTATGGGCGGGCACACTTCTAGCCTCGGCATGCTTCGCTAGTTCAAGCAGTTTTTCTTTTCTGACCTTCTCAAGAACTCGGCTGTCATGAAGGGCACTGAGATTTTCTTCTTCGATTGTCATCACTGTGACTGTTGCTTGGCGAGGGCTTGCTTTATCTGAGCCAGAATTTCATCCGGGTCCCGGATAGGACCCCTGTGGGTCGTCAGCACTTTCCCGTTGGACGCCATGATAATGAAGAAAGGCGTTCCGGTTCTTCCAAGGGCGTCATAGACATCACGTTTGGGATCAACAAAAACCGGAAATGGGACGCTGAGCTGTTTCCTGTACACCCCGACCTGTTTTTGATCACTGCCAATCGCTATGCCTATCACTTTTACCTCGTTTCTTAAGCCGGGATCTTGGTACATGATGTCATAGAGCCTATTAACTATAGGCGCGCTCTCCTGGCAAATCGGTCACAATACGTTTAGGATCTCAACGAGAACGAGCCTCCCGGATATCTGGGATAGAGAGAATGAGCTCCCTCCCTTGAGCCCGAGGTACCGCTGCTCTTCAGCAGAGGCGGGGGTTTGCAGTGTGAATGGAGGCATGGCCATGCCGGCTGAAATGGGCTTCTTTTCTTCAGCCCCATAAGCCTTACAGACGTATAAACATGTAAGCATGCATATGCTGACGAACAAACAGCACCTGATCCATCCTTTTTGTCTCATGTGACACCCTCCCGAAGAAGTGTCTTCTCAAGATCATCCCTGGTTAAACTTCTCTTTATGTCAGGGTCAAAGATTACTTCAACTCGGCCTTCCTGAACAGGATAGTC
>JARRRH010000621.1:1495-5368 GCA_037380925.1 Deltaproteobacteria bacterium
GTCGTACCCGGGTCGATGGTCGGTAAACTCGTGCAGCCGGCTCCTCTTGGGTTGGCAATCATGGTTTGCCCCGGATTGGGGTATTGCCGCTCCAGGTCCAGATTTCCACCGGAGTAACGGCCTCTAAGGTGCTCTCAAGAGAGAGGCGTTGGGTTCCCCTTCCTATTTATAGCTATCAACCGTGGACTTCCCTGAAAATGGGGCGAATCATGTATTTACCCCTCAAGAGGACTGTATTGTCTGTGCGTTAATCCTTGGTGCCGCGCAGGAAGGCCAGCCCTCCTACCCTTCTATCCGGCCGAATGAACTCCTCGGCACCAAGCTGCAGGGCAGTTTATTGGCAATCATGCGGCTTGCACCAGATCATGGCATCGAACAGGCATAGAAGAGATTCCGGAGTGGGTGAAGAGCGAACTTCGGTTGCTAAAATACAGCCGATTCCAGAGAACGATACATTCGATCACCTATTTACCCTCACTTGTTTCTATGGGAGCCTGGGAGCGTTGCAGCCCATTTTGACCTAGGCCAATCCAAAAAGAGAGGAGGTGAAAGGAGAGGATGAAGACCAAGAAAAAGGGCATGGGCAAGCAAGCCAGAGAGCAGGAAGCAAAGTTCTGGGCGATGATGCGGGCTGCTGAACCTGGCAAGCAATGTCTCAAGTGAAAGAGTTGAAAGAACCCATAATTGCCAGTTCGGCAATGACGCGATTTGATTTTTTCATCCAGTGGCACCTCACTGAGCGGTGCAATCTACACTGCCGCCACTGCTATCAAGATGCAAGACGGCCTAAGGAGATGACCGCTGAAGAGGTGAAACATCAAATCGACGGGGCGACCGAAATGTTCAAGGCCTGGGAGGGGGAGCACGGTAGAACAGCGCTCATGACCAACGGAAGCCTCATCCGTCGAAAAGATGCACAGAAGGCCTTTTCTCTTGGGGTTTCGGACATTCAGGTCAGCCTCGAAGGCCCGGCCCAGCTTCACGATGCCATCCGGGGCCGCGGGAGCTTTGTGCTTGCCTCCAGAGGAGTGGAGTACCTGGCTTCTGAAGGAAACCGGGTCAGTGCGAACATGACTCTCTCGCGCCTCAATGCGGATAAAATCGAGGAAACGGTATCGGTTGCCAAGAATTTGGGTTTCTGCAGAATGGGTCTTTCGCGGGTCGTTCCTTGCGGCAGCGGAAAGTCTTTAATCGAAAGTTTGCTTACTCCTGGGGAGCTGAAAGATGCGTATCAAAGGGCCATGGCTCTCAGCAGCCCTAGTTTCGAGGTAGGTTCCGGAGATCCCCTGGCTGGAGTCCTCTCGGAGAGTACCCCAAATCCAACCAGCAATCTTACCCTCTCAGGATGCAGTGCAGCCTTCTCGGGAGTAACCGTTTGCAGCGATGGTTCAGTGATGCCCTGCAGACGAATCGGCCTCATAGCGGGTAATCTTAAAAAGAGCTCTCTACGAACTATATGGGCTTCCTCCAAGCTTCTATGGCAACTCCGGCGGCGTGAAAGTTACTCAGGAAAGTGCGGTGAGTGCGTCCGGTGGCCTTCGTGTCGTGGGTGCCGGGCCATTGCCTACGCATACGCTGCCGGTCAGGGCAAACCCGATCTTTTTGCTGACGACCCCCAGTGCTGGTTAGCCCCTTCGCAGGTTCGCCCCACTGAAGAATCAGGGGAGAGCACACCGTGATTAGGGCATCCTGCGCAGTGTAACAAGAAAAGGGGATTGGCCGTGAGGCTCTCGAATCCCGCTCGATTTCCCTCGGGGCCGTGCGGGAGCACGGGGCAGCCGAGGTGTTGACTTTTGTCTCACACTTGCTTCAGATAAGCTCGTATCATTAATGCCGCACTGGCTCCTTCACCCGCGGCGCTCGCCACCTGCTTGGTGCTGGTATTTCGCACGTCCCCCGCTGCGAAAACGCCCGGTTCGCTGGATTCAAGAAGATAAGGGTCGCGATTCTCGTACCCTCCCGGACGTCCGCGACTACGAATCAACTCATGACCCGTGATGACAAAACCCCATTGGTTCAGGAGAACAGGGCTTCCCTCCAGAAACCGGGTATTGGGCGTGAGACCGATGAATATAAAAGCCCCTTCCACGTCCATGATTTCCTCTTCCTCCGTTTGATTGTTCTTCAGGCGCAGCCCCTGTAGTAATGATTCATCGCCCAGGAATTCCTGCACCTCGTTGTGCCAGCGGACGTCTATTTTCGGATTAGCGAATACATTGTCCTGGATAATTTGGGTAGCCTTGAAGTGATCCCCTCTCACCAAGATGGTCACATGATCAACATAGTCTGCAAGAAACAAGCTTTCCTCCGCAGCGCTGTTCCCTGATCCTATGACAGCTATGCGTTTGTTTTTGTAAAAGGGCCCGTCGCAAGCCGCACAGAAATGGATACCGGCACCGACATAATTCTCTTCACCCGGAACATTTAGCCGTTTATACCGGCTACCCGTACTGATGAGGACGGCCCGAGCGCTATACTCTTGGCGCTCCCTTGTGCTGATGCAGTGGTAGTTATCGTGTCCGTAAAGTCCAGTGACCTCCTGGGCTTGCAACAACTCCACGCCCCACCGTTCAGCCTGTCGACGTAAACGTTCGGAAAATTCGAGGCCTCCGATTCCTTCTGGAAACCCGGGGACGTTTTCTATCCTTTCTGTTCCTGCGGCTTGTCCGCCGAAGGCCGCTCTTTCTATCACCAGGGTGTCGATCGCCTCCCGACCAGCATACAAGGCCGCGGTCAGGTTTTGAGCCCGAGTTTGGCAGCCAGTTCTGCATTGCTAGGCTCTACGAGGAAGGAACCGTCGCTAAAGATGATGGTAGGAATGATGCGTTTGCCTTTGTTTGTCCTGACGACAAACTGCTCGCCGGCTTTGTCCTTTTCGATATCCACCCATTTGTAAGGAATCTGATGCTCACCCAGGAACTGCTTGCTTCTTTTGCAGTCGGGGCACCACGAGGCTCCGTAGACTGTGATTGTCGGCTCTTCCATGACGAGTTCCTTTGATCTCTCCCCTGTCTTTTCGAAAGCACCATGCAAGAAGTGTCTTTGCCTGGCCGGTTCCCCCCGGCGGCTCTTGAGATCCTTCACAGGCACTCTCACGGGTATGGAATGGAGGCCCTTTCGGGGAGTCAAGAAGGGCAAAGGGCCATTGGGGATCGACATGGGGCATTTCTAATCATGCTTGCTTACTTTTCCCAGCAGTTGAGGAACACCCCTAATCGTGTACCGGATTCACATTATTCTGTATCATGCCCTCTTCAACCTATTCGTCCAAGCGACTAAGCTCTCAAGCAGTTCTCTGATCTTTTCCCTTGTCTTTGGATCGGTCACTTTGCCTTCTTTGTCTATCTTCTCCTGAGCAAAAGGTACCATGACTTCGGGATGGTTCAGCGCAAAACAAGTCAAGAAGACAAAACATTGCCGCAAATGATACTGGGCCCTCCCAGTGCCCATCATGCTCGAGGATGCACCCATGATAGCCACCGGCTTATGCTCCAAGGCATTGTCCCCATAAGGCCTTGAGGCACAGTCGAGGGCATTCTTGAGGACCCCTGGGATTGAATAGTTGTACTCCGGTGTCGCAATAAGAATGGCGTCGGCGGCTCTGATCTTCGCTTTGAATTGCTTGACCTTTTCACAGGGCTCGTTCTCCAAATCTTGATTGAACGGAGGAATCCCCTCGAGATCGAAGATCTCCAGTTCGGCCCCCTTTGGCACGAGTTCCAGGGCGGCTCGCAAGAGGGCCTTATTGTAAGATCCCTTCCTCAAGCTCCCCGCAAAACCTAAAATGCTGACTGTCCTTTCCATACGAACTCTCCTTCCAGAACTGCGAGCGGTTCGGCAGGCCACTGGCACGGAAAGATGAATCAACAGCTT
>JARRRH010000622.1:0-3587 GCA_037380925.1 Deltaproteobacteria bacterium
GCTCAGCAAAATGCCGCCCGTTTCGGTCTGCCACCAGGTATCCACGATGGGGCATTTCCGCTGGCCGACCACCTCGTAGTACCAGTGCCAAGCTTCGGGATCGATCGGTTCCCCAACGGAACCTAGAAGGCGAAGGCTGCTCACGTCTCGCCCCTGCACCGGCTCCTCGCCCTCCTTGCGGAGTGCACGGATGGCCGTAGGCGCGGTGTAAAAAATGCTGACCCGATATTTTTCCACCACGTCCCAAAAGCGGTCATAGGCCGGATAGCTGGGGACCCCCTCGAACATGACACTGCTCGCACCTGCACAGAGCGGCCCATAGACCAGATAACTGTGCCCCGTGACCCAGCCGATATCCGCCGTGCACCAGAAAGCGTCTTCCTCTTTGTAATCGAATACGTCCAAGAAAGTGCTCGTGGCATATAGGAGGTAGCCTGCCGTGGTATGGACCAGCCCCTTAGGCTTACCCGTGCTCCCCGAGGTATAGAGAACAAAGAGCGGATCTTCGGCATCCATCCACTCCGGAGGGCAAAAAGGCTTTAGATCCGAAGCCCTCATTTCCCGATGATACCAGAGATCGCGGCCGGACTTCATGGGCACCTCCCAGCGGGTGCGGCGGACCACGAGGACCTTATCCACCGAAGGGCAGCGCTCCAAAGCCTCATCCGCGTTGTGCTTGAGCGTCACGACCCTTCCTGAACGGAATCCTCCATCACTGGTGATAAGAAGACGGGACTGGCAGTCCTGAATCCGGTTGGCCAGAGACTCCGCACTGAATCCGCCAAAGACCACGCTGTGAATAGCCCCGATACGCGCGCATGCAAGCATGGCGATGACCAGGTGGGGAATCATGGGTAGATAAAGCGTCACCCGGTCTCCTTTTTGTACGCCCAGCTTCTTCAGCACCTGGGCCAGCTTATTGACTTCGTAAAAGAGATCCTGGTAAGTGAAAGTGCGGCTGTCGCCGATTCGTTCCCCCTCGAAGATAATCGCGGCCTTGTTGCGCCGCCATGATTGAACGTGTCGGTCTAAACAATTATAGGAGACGTTCAATTTACCTCCCCGGAACCAAGCCGCACGACCTTTCTCAAAGTCACTGTCCAGGGTCTTCCCCCATGGGGCATGCCAGCTCAAGAGTTCCCTTGCCTTTTCCGAGCAGAATCCTTCCGGATCGCCTATGGAACGTGCATACAGACGGTCAAAGGCCTCGCGTCCGGAAATCCGGGCCTGCCGCCGAAAGGCTTCCGGTACGGGATATCGCTCCCTCAGCCGATTGATCTCATGGCGCATCATTTCCTCCTTACCTATTCATCAATAGGTCCGACCATGGAATACATCTCATCGGGTGTTACCGCCCGGATGGCTCGGCCATGGATTTTGTTGAGCATATCCAGAAAACTCCGGTGTCGAATCATGACGCGGCTTTCGTAGTGAGTCACCAGTTCATCCATCCTGATGATCATTCGCAGATAGCGCTCGTCTCTGAGGGCCTTTGCGACGCCGGCCAGGTTCGGGGCAAGCGCCTCAGAGATTATCTGAGGTCCGGAGCCAACCATGAGATGCCAACCGGCAGTCTCGCCCAATCCGATTGCCTCCATTTGTGAAAGATGCGCTTCCCGTATAAAGCGTTCGTATGCCTCCTGTTGTCCGGGCAGGATCTCCCATGCCTGGACGTATTTTACCTCCTGCGGAGAAGGTACCCGCCAATTGTACATGGTCATCCATCCGGCGGGCTTAAGGACGCGGCTGGCATAGTGGGTAACCAGGTTCATAAAGGTCATAAATGCCGCATACTCCTGTTTTCTCCCGGCAACGGGATTCCAAGTTTGAACAAACTTGATTGCTTCCATTTTTCACCCCACGTGGTCAGATTTGGCACTTAGAGTGTAACCTTACTACGGTATCTCATGACAAAAACGAAAAGATCCTGCTTCCTTCAGGGGCCGGTTGATCGGTCTTCTCACCTATGAATACGAGCGGCATGCGCTTGCCATTTAGTCCATCATAGAAACCCTTGTCCTTTGGGCCAGATCAGAGTTCAGTGGTTCTGCCTTGTGAAGCGAGCCGAATTTAAATCCGGGTAACCTGGCAATGGTTGCCTGCTGTGAGGGGCCGGGGTGCAACGAATGGCGCAGATCAAGGGCATCGGACACGTAGTAGTCGCGTGCGACGAGGCGTGCAACAGAAGTCCGATAAGTGACGACCATTTGGAGTCCTCGGTCTACTCGAAAAATCCGAAACAATATTTAAAATTCAAATGATCTAAACAACAGGCGTATGTAACAGCGCGAATATGGTTTTGTTTTTGTCATTTGGACATTTGATATTTGAAATTTGTTTCGGATTTCGATATTCGGATTTCGGATTTTG
Source organism: Deltaproteobacteria bacterium (assembly GCA_037380925.1). Classification (GTDB taxonomy): domain Bacteria; phylum Desulfobacterota; class DSM-4660; order Desulfatiglandales; family HGW-15; genus JARRRH01. The sequence continues at coordinate 2,371 of JARRRH010000622.1, forward strand.
CCAATGGCGTATGCGTAGATCATGCCCTCTGGGCTCAGCCCAAAGCCGGGCCCTTTGGACCCGGATTCTTTATTGCATCAAGGTTACTTTGAAATACATCCCTGCCAAAGGGATGGAGATGCCTTAGACAATTCGTGTGTATAAATTCCCTTGAAGCTCCGCGGCAATTTCTTTCGAGCGCATCGAGGAGTTCAGGTGCTGTAAACCCAGCCCGTCAAGGGATTGAAAAGCTGCCCCTATCTCTTCCAGTGATTTGCCTCCTTGTTACTTCGCTTCTTCTAAAGGCTCCTTTTGCTCGCATTCCTCACACAAAGACCCATATTCAGGTTTGGTGTGACGCATGATCACGTCCTGTTCCGTCGGATAATTGGAACAGCCTTTGCTCCAATGCCATCTGTCACTGCTTTGCGTTCTGCGAAATTCTGTCATGGCCCTCCTCCTTTCCTTGTGAAAGGCTTCTGCCCAATGGGCTCCGTAGTTATGTCAAAAAGCTTCGGTGCCTATCCTAATTGTCCTCTTTGCTGAGACTGTCGCCCCACATTGAAGAGTGGACGTTTTATTGAATTGCTGCAGTCATGAAATGGCGACTAATTGATCACCCGATACCTACTGTTTCTTTTGCATCTCATGAAGCTCGTCAAAGGATTCCAGGTAGCGGGACCCTGAGAGATTCTTCTCAAATATCATTCGGCAGCCTTCTTTGGTGAGCGACTCATCACAGATCTCAGGAACGATTTTGGAAAAGAATTCTCTTTTCTCCGTATCCGTCAATTCTTCAATAGCCTTTTTGATTTCTTCCAGTTTCATATTAATCCTCCTTTAGCATGGGATCCTCCCCTAACATAAGATTACAGAAGGATCGGAATGCGCCGTCTCGCCCTGATGAATAGGGTTCCCTTGAGGAAATTCAAGAGAACGAGCGTTCCCATATTCGTGGACATGGCCGTCATAACGAACTGCGACACCATCTCCATCCGGACAGGGACACGATTCCCGTAGTTACACCTCCAGCGAGCTGGACCATAGCCCATGGATGTTGCAGTATGCCAGGGCATGGAACGCCTTGAAATCCCGAATCTGATTAATCTGGAAACGAACATTCGGGTTTGAGTAGACAGGAACCCATGCTGCACGCCCAAGGTGAATAACCTGGTCCCCATCCTTTTTCACCCCGTAGAGTTCAATCCAGGCAATGTGATGTTCAGCAGTATTGGGGT
>JARRRH010000623.1:0-1984 GCA_037380925.1 Deltaproteobacteria bacterium
TATTCACCAGCAAATTGCCGCCACACAGACGTATATCCCTGATCTCAAGAACCTGGTGGAGACTTATTACCGCGCACTTCTGGAAGGGAATGCGGATGTTCTAACTTATTACAATGCCCGGGATCAACTTATCTCCACTCACATCGCCCTCTTGGGCTTGCAACTGCAGTGGATCGGTCAATTTGTGGCGCTTGAGATTGCGGCCGGCGAATACCTGGGACACACGCAAACCGCGGAGAAACCCGAATGAATAAATGGATGAAATCGGTCTTTGTGACCCTTGCGGCTCTTGGTGCGTTAGGCGGAAGCGTCCGGGGCTTTTCGAGTGAAACCGCCGACCCTGGCAAGCCAAGTCCCCTGAACGCTCAGACGGATGAGGGGGCCGCAAAGGATCCGACAGCCCGTGTCAAGACCCTGCCCATCAAAATAGAGACCATCAAGGAACACGTCACTGTCTACGGTTCGATCATCCCGGCCCCGGGCGCCTTGCAGACGGTCTCCTTGCCCTTCGAAGCACAAATCCTCGCGACCATGGTCAATGACGGACAAAAAGTCAAAAAGGGAGACATCCTAGTCCGGTTGAAGCCCAGCCCTAATACCCTGCTCAAACTCAGCCAGGCCCGTAACACCTACCAACTGCAGAAAGAGAGTTTCCGTGAGATGCAGCACAGGTATAACCTCAAGCTGGCGACAAATGAACAGTTGCTTGCAGCAAAACAAGCCGTGGAGCAGGCAAAACTTCAGATGGAAAGTCTAACGAAACGCGGCATCGACGGCGAACGAAACATCCCTTCCAATGTGAGCGGCCTGGTTAGGAAAGTGTACGTGCAGGAAGGGGCCATCGTTCCTGCCGGGAAGACGCTTGTGGAGATCGTGGAACAGAATCGTCTCCAAGCAGTTCTCGGCGTCGAACCCGAGGACATCGCCAGGGTGCACACGGGTCAGGCGGTTTCTCTCGCACGCGTCAACGCACCGGCTTCTCCCCCGGCTGCGGGACGAGTGCGAGAAATTTCCTATGCCGTCAACCCCTCCACCCGGTTGGTGGACGTTTTCGTCGCACTCGACTCCCCTATGGGCTTTCTTTTGGGGGAATCCATTAGCGGCAGGATAGCCATCAGGTCTGCGCAAGGGTTGGTCGTGCCCAGATCCGCCGTTTTGCCCGAAGGAGACAAGCATGTCCTCTTTACGGTCGAAAAAGGACGCGCAGTGAAACACGTGGTTCAAATTGGACTCGAAAGCGCCCGAGAATATCAAGTTTCAGGGAAGAATCTCAAAGCTGGAGACCAAGTCGTGATCGAGGGAAACTACGAATTATCAGACGGCATGGCAGTCACTTCGGAGGCGAAATAATGCCTGTCACGGAATGGATGCAGGCCCATCGCCGCTCAATCCTCTTTCTGATGCTTCTGTTTGTGATAGGAGGACTTTTCAGCGCGAGGAGGCTCCCCGTTGCCCTCTTTCCCCATGTGAACTTTCCTCGGATCGAAGTGAATCTTGATGCAGGCGATCGTCCGGCGGATCGCATGGCCATCGAAGTCACCTGGCCGGTGGAGCAAGCTGTGCGGGCCGTACCGGGCGTCGTGAATATCCGTTCTACCACGAGCCGGGGGAGCGCCGTCATCTCCGTTCGGTTCGAGTGGGGCGAGGACATGGTCGCAAGGCTCTTGCAGGTCGAGTCGGCCCTCAGTCAAACAATCTCCACATTGCCCCCCGGCACCACCTTCAGTGTGCGGCGCATGGATCCTACTGTCTTCCCCGTGCTGGCTTACAGCATGACGTCCGACACCCATGCACTGGCTGAATTGAGAGATATCGCCCTATACCAGGTGAGGCCCCTGCTTTCAACGGTAGAAGGGGTAGCCAAAGTGGGTGTCCTGGGAGGAGCCACGGAGGAATACCGTGTGACCCTGGATCCTGCCAAGGCGTCTTCCTTCGGCCTGACGCTGGGCGAAGTGGCCAAGGCCCTCTCAGCCGCTAATGTCAT
>JARRRH010000623.1:1998-2630 GCA_037380925.1 Deltaproteobacteria bacterium
GTCTGGAGGAGCATTACAAGCTCTACCTGATCGTTTCAGACACCCGTTTCCACAATCTGTCGAGCCTGGACCGGACGGTCCTCCGTTCCGGTAAGGACGGCGTGGTGCTTCTGGACGATGTGGCGACGGTAAGCAAGGCCACAGCCCCCCATTGGACCCGGGTGACTGCAGACGGCCACGACGCCGTTACCTTCCAGATTTACCAGCAGCCTGGCGCCAATACGGTCAAAATCGCCAGCGAACTGAAGGACAAACTGGCCGGATTCAGAAAACACCTCCCCCAGGGGCTGACCATCTCCAATTGGTACGACCAAAGCGATCTGGTCCTATCCTCCGCCGGAAGCGTAAGAGATGCCATCGTTGCGGGCGTCCTCCTTTCCGGTTTCGTTCTGCTGCTATTTCTGCGAAGTCTGAAGATGACGCTGATAGCGATCATTGCGGTCCCCAGTGTCCTGGCCTCCACCGTTTTGCTGCTATACGTGCTTCACATGAGCTTCAACATCATGACCCTGGGAGGGATGGCAGCAGCTGTCGGGCTCATCATTGATGATACTGTCGTTATGATGGAGCACATCATACGCCGGTTGCGCGGAGGTGCGGGCGATCACCATGGCCGGGTGATGCGAGCCGCC
>JARRRH010000624.1:0-1741 GCA_037380925.1 Deltaproteobacteria bacterium
TGCACTACAGCTCCCTTTTTTTCATCGCCAAGGCAGGGGCATGGGGGTCAGCCCCCCATGCCCCTGCATCATCGTGAAGCGTTTTTGGAGAGGAATGATTTTCAGAATAGATTCGGTTTTCTTGATTCCGGTTTTGACGGGTAAATCGGGCGGTGGGTCTTGGTGAGCTATAGGGCGTTCAATCCAAGCGGATGACCACCTTACACTTTCTGTTTTCCACGGACAGCGCCCGCAGAGATTCTTTTGCCGGTCCTGACACCACCTTTCCGGCGTAGTCGAACGTTGATTTTGACAAACTGCAACACTGGAGCGTGGAAATGTCCCTGCCGGGGTCGAGACGCCTGCCCATGTGGGAGCACCTGTTCTTAAAGGCGTGGAACCGCCCGTCCATGCCGTAAATCAGCAAAATTCTTTCCGGAAGCCCCTGACCTTCCAAGCGCACGGCTCCACAGGGCTTGTGCAGTTCAGAGACACGTGCCCAGTCGACGACAACCTTTCCTCCTTCGTATCTCCAGCACTCCGGATCTTCAGGCGCCTTGGTTTTGGAGATTCCCAGAATTCTTTGGAATAATCCCATGCCGCCTCAAGGTTTCTTGACTTTCTTGACCTTCTTAGCCTTTAAGCCCCGAATGTTCTCTTCCACTTCAAACGCCACTCGATCCCCAACCGTGAGCGTTTTATAGCCGGGCATATCAAGAGAAGCCCTTTCTACCAGGACCTCCTCCCCATCATCCCGGGTGATAAAACCATAACCTTTCTGTTCGCTGTAACGATCGACAATACCTTCTTCCAAAGTGTAACCCTCCTAAAACATGATTCTGCAATTTAAAATGGCCGGAGAGACAGGGAGGCATTCAAATCACGTCCGAAATAGGCCATTTGAGTGGGAGCCCATTCCCTCTCCAAAGAACGTACCCTATACCAGTCTCCCTATATACTTACAATAAAACGACTCCCCCAACATTTCAAGGCGCCGATTATTTTCTGCCCTTCGGCATATCAAAGGCCCGCAAATTTAGTAGCAGTGTAATATTATTACCTCAAACTATTTGAGCTGAATGTTAGTAAGTTCTTATTGCCTTGTCAAGGCTCTTTACAGATCCTGTCCATTTCTCGAGAAGCCCTGAGAAATACTTTCTTGGCCTGATTTTTAGGTGAGGATCATGAGAGGGACAATCATTTCAGCGGGGCTTAACCCGCCGTGAAGGCCTTTGTTATCGGAACCGCTTTCCCGGGGAGGACCGACGCATATACACGCCGGCTTCTGGGCAATGCCAACAAAGTCCCCCATTCTCTCCTTCATCGCGGCAGACAGGCCTTCCGGCCCCAGCAGCCTCAGGCCCTCCACATGCTCAAGGGGGAGCAGGATGAAGCGTTCCCCGAACCGCGCTGAGAATTCTGCTGCAAAGGCGTCTTCACATTGAGGAAGAACATGGAAAATCGGGACGTTTGTCTCCCCGCTGGGAGCACACTTGAGATGCCTCAGGATTGGATCGTCATCGGACAAAACAAAACGATCCGCATCACACACCTTTACCTGGCCGTGGTCGGCAGTGATCACCATGCGGGCCCGCCCCGCCACCGAGTCAGCCAGTTGTGAAAGCTCCTTCTCCAAAATAAGAACGAGCTCACGCACCGCTTCGTGGTCTGGTCCTTGATGGTGGGACAAAGTATCCACCTGAGGGAGATAGAGATAAATGAAACGGGCCTGGGAGGCGCCTAAAACGGCTTCGGCCGCCAC
>JARRRH010000624.1:1796-3773 GCA_037380925.1 Deltaproteobacteria bacterium
TAGCCGATTCGGGGTGTCCCGCCACTGGCGTAGCATGAAAAAGGGCTGTCAACGATTTCCGCCGGAAGAATACTCAGAGGCTCATAATGCAATTCTGGCCAGAAACTGGGCCAAGGGAAGAGGTCTTCAACTGATACACCGAATTCAGATAGGGGTTTTTGGGTTGATCGTTCTGTGTGGCGCAGTGTCACCGCCGTAATTCCTCGGCCCTCAAGGCGGGTCCACCATCCGGGTCCACTGTGAGCGCAAGGCCACTGTCCCGTTGAAAGCGTGGTCAGGGCTGACGCTGTTGTGGATAAAAATACCGCCTGAAGCTCTCCCACAGTGCCCGAGCGAAACAAGCCGTGTTGTGGCAGACGGTGTACCAAATCCATCCCTAGTCCGTCAATAAGCACCAAGAGGTAACGGTCTGCTCTACCGATTTTCTGGCGAAGAGAGGCCACGCCCGGAGAATCTTCGACCCCTTCCAATCCTGTCAAACGGGCCAGCGCGTTAACAAGATCCACAAAATTCATACGATTCGGGTCCGGCTTCACCAGGTGCCCGGCCCGAAATGCGTCGACCAGCCTGTCCCTGTTCCTTTCCATGGCCTCATCCGTATTGTGCTCGCAAACATCGGCTCAAGGATTTTGGGATTCACGCGCTTCTTGCGTTCCCGGGCATTCCTGCACCCAGACAGAGCCTCAGCCCCTTTCAGTTATAATGCCCAGGGGTATCAGGAGCTGTTTTTCTATTTCCGACGCCACCCCTTGCATGTCATTATTTTTCTTTCCTGCCTCGTAAATTCCGCAGATGGTCTCTGTGTAAGATTTGGCGCGCCTGTAGCCGACACTCACCGTCTTTTCAATGACGTGCCAATCCCGGGTTTCCGCGAACTCCATGAAAGCCTCAACGAATTCCGGAAAGAGCTCTTTTCTGAGACCATCCAGAAAAGCCGCAAAGAATCCGAGAGATGCGAGTTTTTTCTCTCTTGTGATATATCGCAGTCTGCCGTATTCATTGGTGTCGGCGAGCATATCCTTCACGCTCCGAATAAACAGTTCAATCGGGGTGTGAGGGAAAGTGGCGATCATATCTTGCCACGCCAGGCGATCAAAATCGGTGTCCCTGATCTCACCAAGCTCGTGATGCACATAGGACTCGGCTTCGTCCTCGGAAATGAAGGCAAAGGCGCTCTGAAGGGCTTCAGCGTCCTGCATTTCCAGCCCATAGCTTTTAAGGGCGAATTTCAAAGCAGCCCGTCCTGATTTCTTAACGAAGAAAATCTTGTCCCAGAGGAACAGCTTGGCAGACTCCTTTCGAATGAGGATACGATCGTCCTGAGAGAAAGCAGGCACTGTAAGCAAGTCCCTGGCCAATTCACGCCCCAGATAGTACGCAGGGAAGCCGTCGACCCACCTCTTTTCATCCAGACGGGCGAGAAAAAAACACGGCTTGAGACTGTGAACGTAGCCGGCACCGTAATAGAGTCCCAGGGGCTCCAGAATCCTATTGATGCCCGCTGTGTCGAAAGCATCATAGGATCGGCCTAAGATGTTGATAGGAGCAAAGGCCCTTCGGGCAACCTTCTCCCACTCTTCTTCTTTGTTGCCGATCCAATTTAAGACGGTGGACGATTCCTCTTCCACCCAGGGATCCAACCCCTTCTCCCATTTGTAAAGATCCCTCAGCCGCAACGCCAGCCCGCAAATGGAGTAACAGCCGGCGTAACGGGCATCGGATATGGAACAGTTGTGGAGAACTTGATGGACTAAGGAATCCAGCGTCAGCGTAGGAAAGCGAGGCTCGACCAGAAGAAAGGACCTGCTTTTGCTTGAACTGGATTCCATAGTCCATCAAGTTCTCCACAACTGTTCCATATCCGATGCCCGTTACGCCGGCTTTTACTCCATTTGCGGGCTGGCGTTGCGGCTGAGGGATCTTTACAAATGGGAGAAGGGGTTGGATCCCTGGGTGGAAGAGGAATCGTCCACCGTC
>JARRRH010000625.1:0-3276 GCA_037380925.1 Deltaproteobacteria bacterium
TATTTCATGTCAGGCCGGGAGTGGTTCTTTGGCATGGGAATTGCCGTTTATGATTGGTAGAGCCTGATTTCAGTGTGCTTATCAGGGCTGGATCCAATGTTTCGCCGTACCGGCGGGAACGGATCAATTCATCTATTGTACAAAAGGAGGGTCCTATGAATTACGATGTGATTATTGTTGGCGGCGGACCGGCAGGCATCATAACGGCCCTGACCGCAAAAAGCGTCTATCCGGACAAATCGATTTGCCTCATCAAGGAGATCGGCGACGGGGTCATCCCTTGCGCGATCCCCTACATGATGCATACCATCTCAGATCCTTCACAGAACACCATGCCCAATACGCCCCTTGAAAATGCCGGCATCGAGATCTTGGTGGACAAGGCCGTTTCCCTGGACACGGCGTTGAATAAGCTTGCTCTCGGGTCCGGGAAAGAGGTGGGCTATGACCGACTTGTACTGGCTACGGGCAGCAGGCCGGTTTTGCCTCCTATAGCCGGCATCGAGTTGTCAGATGTCTACGCCATTGAGAAGAGCCTTTCCGCAATGACCGCCCTCAAAGAAAGGGCGAGCAGAGCAAAGAAGGTGGTCATCCTAGGGGGAGGTTTCATTGGTGCGGAATTCGCTGATGAGCTGAAACGGGATTCTGATACCGAGGTCCACATTGTGGAGATGATGCCCAAACTTCTTAATCTGGCTTTTGATGACGAATTCTGTGACAGCATCACAGAGGAACTGACCAAAGCCGGGGTCCAGGTCCACACGGGAACGCGGGCGGTGTCGATCGAAGGGCAAAACGGGGTGAAGTCGGTTGCTCTGGACAACGGGGCTTCTCTGCCTGCGGAGATAGTCATCGTGGGCATAGGCGGAAAGCCGAACACTGAACTGGCCGAAAAGGCAGGATTGATGTTGACCCAAGGGGGATCCGTGTGGGTGGATTCCTATATGAGGACAGGAGCAAAGAACGTTTTCGCTGTGGGGGATTGCGCCCTAAAGCGGGACTTTTTCACCAGGGAAGAGGTCCCTGTATGGCTGGCCTCCACTGCAACGGCCGAGGCGAGAATCGCTGGAACCAATATTTACGGGATCCGGGTTCTCCGCCAGATCCAGGGAACCGTGTCCGCTTTCTCTACGAAAATAGGCAGTCTCTGCTTTGCAAGCACCGGTATGACCGTCAAAACCTGCGAGAAGGAAGGATTCCGGATCGTCACAGGGGAGGCGATCGCCCCGGACCGTCACCCCGGCACGCTGCCCGGCGCAGCTCCGCTCAGGGTGAAGCTGATCTTTGCGGATCGAGGTGGAGCGTTACTCGGGGGTCAGATATCGGGAGGGCCTTCCGTGGGTGAGCTGATCAATGCAGTGGCGGTTGGGATTCAAATGAAACTGAATGTGCGAGATCTGGACACGATGCAGATCGCAACCCACCCCCTGCTTTCGCCTGCACCCACCGTGCACCCCCTGATCAATGCAGCACACCAGGCCCTTGCAAAGCTCAGGGCCAACGTCAAATAACCGCTTTGAAGCGCCTTACCGCTCGAACCCGGCCGAAAATGGGACGCCTTCACCGGCCGGGGTCGAGCGGTGCCCGATCGTTTCCTCGGCAGCGTCCCTGTCTTCGGACGCGTGGATGCGAGCCAAGCACCGAATTTTCCACCAGAGCTGTTGAATCCCTTCGGCGAGTACCTCTGGTGGCGGGTTCCGCCGGCCTCCGAATCACAGCAGACAGGGTGTTGATTTAACAAAAGCCTTATCGTAAACTGAACAACCCTCGTCTATAAGACCAGGGGTTCTGAGTCCGGTTGATTGAAATCAACTCTCTGGTCATGCCGGACTTGATGAGCCTCCCCCCCGTACCAGATCGGGACGGGGAAGGCGAGGGGTTTCCGCTATCCCCGAAAGGGACACTAAAGTTGATTGTAAGAAAAGATTTGACAATACGAAATCAAAAACAGGGGGGAAACATGATAGATCTAGAGCATCTCACGTAGAAATGGTGTTACAGTAGCAATGCTTAAGGAGGATATGGTCTGTTTCGAACCTGTTGTCGGTTACGGGTTGGCAGAAGCTCCCCAAGAGTTCATGGATGGTTACAATCGCTACCCTGAAGACGTGGAAACCCAGGATGCCGGGAAAAACTATGCTGCGGAATTTCCGAAATTGAAAACAGGGGAGTGTATAGGTGTTCTTTCAGCTCCGTTAACCGGAGCCAATTTCGAACCTGACGTAATTACCCTTTATTGTAATTCGACCCAGCTCGTTATTTTACTTATGGCTAAAGAATATAGAGACGGGCACAATCTGCCGACAGCTTTATCCGGTCATGCAGCCTGTGTGTATGGCATAGTACCGGCCATTCAAGAAAAGCGGTACCAGGTTGCAGTGCCTTGCAGAGGTGATCATATTACCGCAATGGCTGGAGATGATGAGATGATTTTTACTATACCAATGGAAAACTTTAATGACTTCATGTTAGGTATGAGGAAAATTATTGAAACCGAACAAAGATTAACCAGGTTCCCCATCATACATGAAATGAAGCCCGAACCCCAAGCACCTGACAGCTATTATAGAATGGCGCAACTTATGGGCACATGAGCAACCGACCTTGCCCTTATTTCCTCCTCGCTACCCGGTTCGAGTTTCTTAAGCCTTTGATAGTATGAATTTGACGTGTACAACGGCGCCAGGGGATTGTGTCCGGTGACCCTATCCTTGGCTGCTAAAACCGTCGTCGGCTGTTTAATGTGCTGCAAAAACAGTGCATCATGCCCCACACAAAGGCACAGCATGATGTTAAAGTCCGTCCCTGCTGCATTGAGGACCTCTGCTTGCCCGATAGGGTTACACATTGTCTCAAATTTTCCAATGAGGATTTTTTCCTGCTCTTGGATGCCGATCCTCTCTTTTGGGATACCCCCCACTTTGCACGAGACCGCAACAACATCAAAATCATGCTTTTCCAACACCTCGGTCAGCAATGCTGCTTCGTGGGTTACTCCGCCGCAAAACGCTATACCTAACGTTTTGTAGCCCATTTTGTTCGCGAACTCGATGATTTCTTCTATCCGTGATTTTGTCGGACGGAGCACGAAGGGCTTCTTCCCCCTATCAGCGTAACACTCACCTTCCTGAATCGATGCCTGCCGCGCAAATTCTTTAATCTGCGGTTCATCATAGCGTTCAAGCACACTTCTCATCAGCTCTCGCCCATTCACCGTGGGACACCCCTTAGGCCCCTTACCGCCCTCAGTTGAACAAGCTTTTTGCACAATCGGAC
>JARRRH010000626.1:0-3310 GCA_037380925.1 Deltaproteobacteria bacterium
GCTAAACCAAATGGGGACCACAAAAAGACAGATGTGGAATACATACCGGAGCAGTGCATAAAGCGGTTTTTTGGTGATTCCTTTGTGGAAAGGAAGGAGAAAACGGCCGAATATGGATAAGTTGTATGCGAACCGGGGATTCTTCTGGCTGCTGGTAGTCACGATCCTGTAAGCAAAGAAGCCGAGCCTCGCAACCACTGCAACCAGCAGGAGAATGAAAACGATCCATAAAAGAGGTCCTTCCACAAAATTCGCAAAGTCCATTGTCCTGCCTTCCCGTTTACATGGATGCAAAGGCTGGACCCTGTCCAGCTCCAAGATCACATCGCAAGTTCATTATCGTGAACCATAGATAGCAACATAATACGCGCCCTGCCGTCTTTGTCAAGGAGAAAATGGGATAACGTCGCGGTCGACATTTCTTCCATCTACATAAAAAGAGTGGATTTTCCAACGAATACTGTTGACAAAAACGGAGAGAACTCTGTAGACTTTAGAGAAAGTTCAACATGGTGAACAATGGCTAAAGGATACTTTGCACCGTCTGTGAGAAAGGCTTTCGAGATCCTCAAGGTGGTCTCTTCCTCCAGGGAGGGAATGGGGATTAGCGAAATCGCCCGGGATCTCAAGATGGCCAAGAGCACAGTGCACGGCATGACCTCCGCCCTGGAGGAACTGGGTGCGGTCAGGCGTGATCCCTTCACCAAGCGCTACACTCTGGGCTTCACCCTCTTTGAACTTGGGAAGAGGGCGTACTCCCAAATCGACCTTAAGGACCTTGCCAGGCCGGTCATGGAAGATTTAATGGAGAAGACGCAAGCGTCCGTGTTTTTCGGGGTACTCAACTGGGACCACGTCACCATTTTGGACGTGGTAGAGTCCAGAGATGACATCAAGATTACGTCTCCCATTGGCACGACTATGTCGCTTTTGGCGGGAGCTGTTGGAAAAATTTTGCTGGCTCAGATGGAGGAAGGGCAAGCCATAAACCTTATCCGGTCCAAAGGGCTTACCCGGTATACGGAGAAGACGATTACGGACCCGCAGCAGTATCTGCAAGAAATCAGGGCTGTGCGGCAGCAGGGATATGCCCTGGATGATGAGGAGTATCTCATGGGCGTCAGAGCTGTAGCCGCGCCGATCAAAGGCGTAGGGCACCTCATGTCGGCCATTTGGGCGGTGGGGTTTAAAGCCAGTCTGGATGAGGGCAAGATGGAGGCTCTGGCCGCTTATACCAAAGAAGCGGCGGAGAGGATTAACCAGGGGATCGAAACGCAAATCCTTAAACCCCTGAACAGGAAACCCTGACGCGACTTATGCCTTATGCCTTTCGCCTTTAGTTATTTCTTCCCGTCATACTCATCCAGGAAACGATCAAAGAAGCCCGCCATAAAGGCATGGCGTTCCTCCGCCATGCGACGTCCTTCTTGTGTCAGCATGCGCTCTTTGATCTTCGAGAGTTTCAGCACGTACTCCCGATAGCCCGTGTCTTCCTCGGTGTAAGGCGCTGTATCGGCTGGATCGGCGTTGGGATTGTGCAGCTTGGCGCCCACTTCCACGGCAAAAAGAAAAGTCCTGGCAACTCGAAACCTGTGTGACCTTATGCAGTGGATGATATTATCTCTTTTTTCTCCGGGCAAGCCGTATGGGTCCAGAAAGGCCGCTGCGATTTCAGCGCCTTTTTCCCCGTGGCACACACGGCCTTTCGTTTTATCTTGGTAGCAGCGTCCCACATCATGAAGGTATGCCGCAACCGCCAGGACCTCCAAATCGGCCTTCTCGACCTGACCTATACGGATGCAAAGGCGGTGGACCCGCTCGGTGTGTTCCCAGCCATGGCTGCCGGGGGTATTGGAAAAACATTCCTTGGCAAATGCCTTGATGTTATCCATGTTCGATGCCAAGGTTAAACGGGATTCCGTTGGGGTGCTGGCTATGACTGCGTGTTCTTGGAGAGGTGGTGGTTTCATGGCTCGAAAAATACGGGCTACCGGATCAGTTCAAGCTTCCTGGACACATTGTCCTTGATCCAGTGAGGATCCCACCATTCGATCGGATCTACGAAGATCCCGTTGAGCATTATGGCGAAATGGAGATGGTCGCCGCCGGCAAGGCCGGTCTGGCCCGTATGGCCGATGACGGCTCCTTTTTCAACCTTTTGGTCGAGAGAAACCGCTATGCTGCTCAGATGACCGTATACCGATGCAAGACCTTGCCCGTGATCAAGTACCACGGTGTTACCGTAAATGCCCAATCTGCCGGCGAAAATGACACGGCCGTAGTTGGATGCTTGGACCGGAGAGTTGGCCAGGGAAGCGAGATCAATGCCGAGATGATCTTTCTCATCCACCTTTTTCCCCTTGTAGAGGTAAATGCGATGGTCTGCAAATCGCGCCATGGTTGCGGCATTCTTCATGCGTAAGAACTCGCCGTCCCAGAGTCTCGCAGGTTCTGTTTTGTCCTTAAGTTGGTTCAGCGTGTTGTGGCTTTCTTCCCTGAGCTGATTGTTCACAATAAGATACTTCTCAATGTCACTTTTCTTTGAATCCAAAGGGTAGAAAGAAAAATAGGGGAGCACGAGGTCCAGGAATCTGTCGGTGAGATTGATTTTGTCTGTGCGGAACTGTCTATTCCGGATATGAAAATAAAAACCGGCCTTCGTGGTGTTCCCGGCTTTGTCTTTGGCCCAGAGGGTAATGGAAGGTTTGGGGTCTATGTGGCGAGGGACTGCAAAGTAACAGACACAGATCCCTTTGTTCGATTCGCCACCGCTGAGGAAACCCGGGAAAAAAAGGTCATTGACAAAAACGCCGCTTTCCGAGCAGTCCGAGGAGGTTTGGTAAGCGACCAGTCCGCTCCCTCCGACGTTGATGTTGTGCATGCGGCTGATCGGCCGAATAGCAGGCGGAATGGTGTCAACCACGATTTTGTGCTGAATAAGGGTCAGATTTCCATCCCCGCCGCTTCTTTTGGAATAGTCCCACACCTGCACATAGAGATCGATCTCCCCTTGGGCCAGCTTAAGCGCTGAAGGATCAACGAGGATTTCCTTTTCATACTCATGAACACCCCTGCGATTCATCAACCCTTTGAAAGGGAACTTTTCTTCAACGATCGTTATTTCCCTGCCCCCTTGGTTGACGGAGACCTTGAGTGTCTTGAGTCCCCTCTTGGTATCCTTGATGCTCACAGTAAAAACCTCTCCTTTGTAGTGGAACCCGGGGTGTGGCTCAAGGAGGACGAGGGGTTTTTCGCCTTCTAAGTGGTTGCTGAAAATCCATCCGATAAAATAGAGTATGATCATCATTGG
>JARRRH010000627.1:0-3986 GCA_037380925.1 Deltaproteobacteria bacterium
CAGTGCTTTCAGACAACCGGTGTGGAACCCAAGGCTTTTCTCGCAACCTCATCTACCGATTGCTTTCAAATGACTTCACTATTCTGTTCACATCCTTCAGTTTGAACGGCTTCGTGAGTGAAAAGTCAAATATGTTCTTCTGGACTTCCTCAGGATAAGCAGTAATTGCGATCAATGGGGTATCCGGTTTGTCTGAGTTCCTGATGTATGCACCTACTTTGTTGCCGTCTATGTTCGGCATGCGAATATCAGTTATAACAAGATCAAAGTTTCCGGGCCTTCTAAACAATTGAAGACCCTGCTCGCCATCCATGGCAACCTCCACATCGTAGCCCTCGCCCTCCAGCATCATGGAAAGAAGGCGTCGGACACTGGGTTCATCGTCGATGATCAATATCCTCTGCATGAAGTTTTCACCCCGGGTTCGCAAATATTTGTTTGAATTTTGGTTCTGCGAAAACCGTGCCATAATTTCAGGCTGAGGAAACCTTGGAGGGGACGTTGGAGGGGACGTTGGAGGGGACGTCTATGAATATATGACTTGCTCAAGCGGCTGGGCCAGCAGAAACACACGCAGACCCCTCGTCGCCTGCGATAAAGGCCAATATCCACCGCAGAGATACCGCGGTTGAATCCTTGGACGCAGATTTACGCAGATGATCGCGGATTGTTATATCTCGCCCGTTCGCTGCGCTCACTCGAGCCGCTGAGACACCAGAGAAAGATCGCTCAAAATCTGAGCGGGAAGGCATAATGTCAAAAACAAGCCCTTCGATTTTACCGTTCGGCCCTGAGCTCACGGCCGAAGGCCTCAGGGCCATGAGATGCGTCGAATGGCAGGCTTCTTTTTCCCATCACACCCTTCCCTTGCTACGATCCTCGTAGCCCCTTGCGGGGAGGATTTTGAGCGGGAACGCAGACTCTGAAATTTGACCGTCGGCGCTCCGTAGGGAGCTGTCCTATTGGACGGGACGTCTATGAATATACGACTTGCTCAAGATGGCGCGGATGATCAGGCGTACCACCCGAAATCATTCACAGCTTTGGTCACGGCAAAAACATTGGCAGGGGGTGCGAACGGAGGAAGCTCGCAGCCCGCGGACAGGATGAAGCCCCCCGGAATTCTCTTGCCTTTCTCAATGACGCTCCTGGTGAGCTCATAAACCTGCCGAGCCGTGCTCATCTGAATGACCGCGGGTTCAACATTGCCGTAGATGATGTCCTCGGGAAAATACTTTGCAGCATCCTCCAGGTCCACCTCGTGCCCAAAGCTCAGGATACTTGGATGGGGCCAGGGACAGCTGTCCGCAAGTGCCGGAAGGTTCCTATTCTGATCGCCGCAGATGTGAAACCAGAACCTCTTAATTCCAAAGGATGCCAGTCGCTTGTGGTATTCCAAGTGGAAGGGAAGTGCCACTTTTTCGAAGTGTTTAGGCGACATCACCTGGTTAGACTCGCTGGGTGAACTCATGAACACGATCATGTTTTCCGGGCCGAACGCACCGGCCCAGTCTGCGATGACGTTGAAGATATGATCGAGGGCGAGGGTCATGAGCCTACGGCACAACTCCGGTTCCTTCATAGTCCATCGAAAAAATTTTTCCAGCCCGCACGTATTCGCCGCTACTGTCAGTGGAGATCGGGATACAAAGGTGACAGGCAGTCCATGTTCCTTCTGAATCGCCGCAAGCCTCTTGGCCTTTAGCAGTCGTTCGGATGCCGCCGGATCCGGCAGTTCCAGTTTTTCCACATCTTCTTCGGTTTGCACCGGATAGGACGTGATCACCATGGCCCCCTCGACTTCACCCGTAGGGAATCGAACACCGCCTCCGAAGTCCGGTCATCCTCTCCATCGGGCTCATCAGGTCTTGTTTGAATTGCATCAGCCGGCTTCTCCTCTAAGTTCCAGCCATCTCATGCCAACCAAAAAGATTTTTGGACCTATGCGAGCATCCCCTCGATCAGGATCTCTGAAATATCCTTGACCACGATGTCGTCTTCTCTGTCCAGAACCTTCACAGCATCCTCGAAATTGATCAGACAAAAGGGGCAGGCTGTGGCCAGTATCTCAGCTCCGGTCTCCAGCGCTTCGAGAACCCTTATCTCAGCCAGATGCTGTCTTTCGTCAAAATCAGCCCACATCCGGCCGCCACCGCCACCGCAGCAAAGGCTGTTCTCCCGGTTCCTTTCCATTTCCACGAGTTGAATACCCGGAATCGCTTCCAGTACCCTCCGCGGATCTTCGTAGACCTGGTTGTGCTTCCCCAGGTAACACGGATCGTGGTAGGTCACGATCTGGCCACACTCTGCACGCGGCTGTCATAGGAGGGCGTGCAGCCCACAAAGTAAAGGGTATCGATACCGCCCACGGGCTCATTGAGCTTCTTCACATCCAAACCTTCAGCCCACGCCGTTCTTTTGGAAGCGGGCATACCGTAGGGATTGCCGTTGATCTGCAAAGACTCCAGAGCCTTCTGCTGCTCCTTAATGGGACTGATGCCCTGTTCCAGCAAAAGTGCCCTTCCCATCCTTATAGCATCGACCAGGGCAACGCCTGCCATAATCCTCTCGCAAAGGATCTCACAGCTGCGACACGTGGTGCAGCGCATAAGTATGTCTCTCAGATCTTCGTCGATCCTGTTGAGCTTTATCCCGTAATAGAGGGACTGAGTGATCCCCGACGACCCCTGTGTTACCCAGCCGTCGGAAGCCTCATACACAGGACACTGGCTGAAACAAAAGCGACATCGAACACACTTGGATACGGTGCCCAGCATGTCCTCTTTCAATTTCGCCGTCCCCCCGAAATCATCTGCCATCTTCTTGTAGACCTCTGTGTTTTTTGCGCGTCTGCGTCCCCTGATCTACCAAGGGTGTTGCAAAGGTGGTGGAAAAAAGTAACGATTGGATGTGCCCGGCTCTCACAGGCCTTCCAGGACGCCGCGGTTGAGGATGTCCTTGGGGTCGAATAGCCGCTTCATATGCTTTACAAGGTCGTAGGCTTTCTCTCCGTACCGCTTCTTGAAAAACCGGGTTCTCTTGCCGAACTGAAGCCATTCCCCACCACAGGTCCCGTATCGAAGATTCATGTCGCTCTCCACTTCGAATTCAGCGTCCACAAGGTGCCTCTTTTTTTCATTGTCCCAATTCCTGGGCACAATCACTGTGGGGTGAAAGGTAAGAGCTCCTATATGACCGAGAAGGTAATAAGGGAGGCCTTCAAAAATAGGCGCCTTTTCTGCGTAGCGCTCCAGCTCTTTGATGCAGCCTACGAGCTCGGACAGGGTGGAGACGATTTCCGGCCCTGAGAAGTGGCCGTCGTGTTTCTGCATCAAGGAGGCTATGATTACCTCTCTTGCAGTCCAGATCTTCAGCCATTCATTCAGGTCCCCGATCTCTTCAGCCCTGACCGGGCGCTCTTTGTTCATGACATGGAGAAGGCGTTGCGTATTTTGAGAGGCAATCTCCCTGGTGGCACCCAGGGAGGCAAAAAATATGGAACATCCCGGAGGTGCCGGCAAACCCGCATGCTCGAAGCCGATGGTGGTCGTTGCCTTGTCCATGAACTCCATGAACAGGGGAGCCGGGGCCTTTTCCCTGTACATCCGGACAACAGCCTTTGCCACGGACTCCGGCTCATCGTAGTAGGCGATGCCAAACGCCCTTTCCCGGGCCGGGACAAGCCTCATTCTGATCCTGGTGACAATGCCGGTAAGCCCGTCGTTGCCCACAAAGAACTTTGTCAAATCCGTGCCTGCCGGTTTCCTCAGCCCCTTTGACCCTGTCTCGAGAATCTCCCCGGTGGGAAGCACAACATGGAGCCCCAAAACATAATCCGCGGGCTTCCCAATACAGGCATCGATAATGTGTCCGCTCGTGTTACCGGCCATCATGCCTCCCATGGTCGCCACCAGCCTGCTGCCGGGATAAACAGGCAAAAAGTACCCTTGTTTTCCAAGAGCCCTGTCCACCGCATCGACGGTGTC
>JARRRH010000628.1:0-2556 GCA_037380925.1 Deltaproteobacteria bacterium
AGGGACCCGATGCCTACGCACGAAGCCCTGTTGTTACGTGGCGGAGTATTGGGCTACCAGCTTCCCAGTTTGCGCGTTTCGGCCCTCCCTGTCACGGAAGGCGATCTATTGGCCTTTGCCACAGATGGAATTCGAGGAAACTTTTCTGAGGGTTTGTCCCCCGACGATTCACCCCAGCAAAATACAGATCGCATTCTGGCTTGTTTTTGCAAGGAGACCGATGACGCCCTTGTGCTTGTCTTGCGTTTTCGAGGAAAAGATTGAGCAATAGGCTTCAAAATTTCTATGACGAATATGCTTCGGCTCTGCGGCGCTACCTTGTGCAACGGGAAGAAGCAGTTTTGCAGCAGGCTTACGTGCTGGGGCGCAGGGCTCTGGCTGAAAAGGTAAGCTTGGTAGAAATGGTGTCTATCCACCAGGAGGCCTTGGCGGATAGCTTAAAGCACCCCTTGACGGCTGCCAAGGAGCGTTCTCTGATCCAGGTTGCTGATGAGTTTTTTAGAGAATGCGTCGGGCCGTTTGAAATGACCCTGCGGGGATTTCAGGAGAGTATAGCTGAACTGCAGCAGATAAACAAAACTCTTGAAAAGCGGGTGATGGAACGCACCGAGGCAATGAAGCGGACTGCGGAAAGATTACAGGCGCTCTTTCAGGCATCCCCCTTGCCTGTAATCGAGCTTGATTCCGATGGCCGCGTCCTGATGTGGAATCCGGCGGCAGAAAGCGTTTTCGGCTGGACACAGGAGGAAGTTCTGGGGTTGCCCAACCCCATCATTCCAGCGGAGCATCAAAAGGACTCCCTGTTGTTGCGTGAGAGGGCGCTGCGGGGAGAAAGGTTTGCCCTACTGGAAACGACACGGCAACGAAAAGACGGCACTCTGATTCCTGTAAGCTTTTCGCTGGCGCCGCTCTATGATTCCGAAGGTAAAGGTCTGGGCGTCGTGATGGTAATCGCCGACATCACCGAGCGCAAGCGGATGGAGGAGGCATTGCGTCAGAGCGAGGCACGCCGCCGGGTTGCCGAAGCAGTCGAATCTGAACGTCGTCGCCTCTATGACGTTATGGAGACTCTGCCGGCAATGATATGCCTGTTGACACCTGACTACCATGTGGCCTTTGCCAACCGCTCTTTTCGTGAGAAATTCGGTGAATCAGGGGGCCGCCACTGCTACGAATATTGTTTCGGGCGTGCGGAGCCGTGCGAATTTTGCGAGTCGTATAAAGTGCTTGAAACCGGCAAACCCCATCACTGGGAGGTTACAACTCCAGATGGCAGTAGCGTCATTGATGTCTATGACTTTCCCTTCACCGACGCGGATGGTTCGACCCTCATTCTGGAGATGGACATTGACATCACCGAGCGGAAGCGAGCCGACGAAGCGTTGAAGGAAGCTCATGAGCGGATTCGATTCTTCGCCTCCCAGTGCCTAACCGCCCAGGAGACCGAAAGGAGAAGAATTGCAGGGGAACTCCACGACGGTCTCGGCGGGAGCCTCCTTGGCATTAAGATGGCTGTGGAGCGAAAACTCAGTGATATTCAGAAGGGCAAGTCCTCCTCCGGTAGCACCACTCTGGAGGAGATCCTAGAGTTGGTCAGAAATTGCATGCGTGACAGTAGCAGGATTCAGCACAATCTCAGGCCATCGGCCCTGGACCACCTGGGAATAGCCGCGGCCCTGAGATCCCTCTGCCGGGAGTTTGAAAACGCGCACGAAGGCATTCATACCGCATGCTCGCTAGGGATCGAAGAGATGGATGTGCCCGAAGAACTGAAGATCATTTTGTACCGAATCTCCCAGGAAGCCCTCACCAATGTGGCCAAGCACAGCAAAGCAGAGAATGTAAGCCTTTCCTTGACCAACCACAAGGGCAATGTCCATCTGGTGGTTCAAGACGACGGCCGTGGATTCGATGTGAAAGAGGCTTTAGGGTCTGATAAGCTCCCGGGGGGCATCGGGCTTGACAGCATTCCATTGATTCCAAAAAAGGCGAAGGCGTCACGTTTCGCTGCAATTGGTCTCTCAATACATGAGGTTCATAGCCGACGATCACAATGTGGTTGTGGAGGGGATCAAGAGTGTACTGGAAGACCATCCTGAATTCGAGGTGGCAGGCACGGCAGCAGACGGGCGGCAGGCTCTTGAGATGGTCAACTCCCTGAAACCCGACATCCTTATCCTGGACTTATCCATGCCTGATATTGACGGTGTAAAAGCTGCACGTCACATCAGGGAAAAAAACGATAAGACTGCTATCCTCGTATTCACTATGCACGCAAAAGAAGAGTACGTTCTTCCCCTATACCGTACCGGTATATCCGGGTATGTCTTAAAGGACAGACCGATGGCCAGCCTTGTCCGCGCATTGCAATCCATCGCTACTGGCGGAACCTACTACAGCGAAGAAGTCAATAATATTATCCATGGCTACGTGCAAAACCTGGAACTCGAAAAAGGGGGGAAACGCGCAGATACAAAGGATGACATCCAAAAACTGAGCCTTCGGGAGAAAGAAGTGTTTCCACTTTTGGCGGATGGAAAAACGATCAAGGAAATC
>JARRRH010000629.1:0-1961 GCA_037380925.1 Deltaproteobacteria bacterium
CTTCAGGATCGATCTTGAGTCATACTGGCCACGTGCTGTGTCATATGCGTAATCCGGGTGCTCCAAGGCCGCCGGGGATTCCCTGCAGACAAAATCACAGTTGTTTGAGACGCACATCCGGATATGCTTAAGAATCCCTCGGTCGATTGAACCAACAGGGCAGATGGTGAAGCACCTTGACACAATGAGTATGTGCTAGCCTCCTTTTTTGATGCCGTATTTCTCTATTTTGTTGTAAAGCGTCTGACGATCAATATCCAGCTGCCGGGATGCCCGGCTGACGTTCCAGCCCGTCTCCTTCAGGATCCTTTCGATATGCATTTTCTCCATCAGTTTTATTGACTTGGGGAACTTTTGCTCCGGGAGTTCCCTGGGGCGGAATGGCAGGTCGTCCGGGACGATTTCCCGGCCCTGGCCAATCACCAGGGCCCTCTCGATCACGTTTTCCAGTTCCCTGACATTACCCGGCCAGTCATAGTCTATCAGTGCCTTCATCGCAGAGGCAGATATTCTCTTCTCTTCCAGGTTCATCTCGAGACAGTCCTTTCTGACAAACGCCCTCGCCAGAAGGGGGATGTCTTCTTTTCGCTCCCTCAAGGGTGGAATGCGGATGGAGATGACATTCAGTCGGTAGTACAGGTCTTCACGAAAGCGCTTTTCCTCGATCGCTCTTTTCAAATCACGATTGGTGGCGGCGATGATGCGGACATCCACATTTATGATTTCCTGACCGCCAAGACGCGTGAACTCCTTCTGCTGCAGGACTCTGAGAAGGTCCACCTGGGTTTTCAGACTAATGTCCCCGATCTCATCGAGAAAAAGGGTCCCTTGATCGGCCAGCTCGAAGCGCCCCTTTTTTGTATGCTCGGCCCCGGTAAAGGCCCCTTTTTCATAACCGAAAAGCTCACTTTCCAGCAGGGTTTCAGGAAGAGCCCCACAACTCACCGCCACAAAGGGCATGTAGCATCGTCGGCTGTTCCCATGGATGGCTTGTGCCACCAACTCCTTGCCGGTGCCGCTTTCCCCGGTAATGAGCACGGTGGAGTCGCTGGGAGCCACCCGCTCAACCAACTGAAACACGCTTTGCATGGCCTCGCTTTTTCCGATGATCTCGTCGTGAGCGTATTTCTCTTCGAGTTTCTTTCGCAGCAGAATGTTTTCCAGGACGAGTTCCTTGTGCTCAACAATTCTTTTGACCTGCATTTCTATTTCATCCGGATCAAAAGGCTTTACCAAGTAGTCGAAGGCCCCTTCTTTCATGGCCTGGACCGCGGTGTCTACCGTGGCGTAGGCCGTCATCATGACCACTTCCGACTCCTGGCCGAGATCTTTCAGGCGTTTTAATGTCTCAATCCCGTCCATCCCGGGCATCTTGAGGTCCAATAGGACCACGTCCCATCTTTCTTTTTGCGACATGAGAAGGCCCTCTTCACCGCTTGCCGCCAGCCCCACCTCATAGCCGTCTTCCATTAGCCAGTCTTTGAGACATTCACGCATGGACGCTTCGTCATCGATGACAAGAATTCGTGGCTTCTTGGCCATTATCTTTCTTCTCCCTGGCTCGCAGTCCTGCTAAGGGTTCTAAGCGCACATCCTTTCCGGACCGGACGCCCCGAGGACTTCAGAAGAAACGCCCAAACCTCCATCACTCAGGTTCCCCCATCCCCTTCGCCACGGGCAATCGAACAGTAAAAACCGTTCCTTCTCCCACTTGGCTTTTCACGTCGATGGTTCCTTTGTGCCTTGCTATGATGCCGAAAACCACTGAAAGCCCCAAACCGACGCCCTTGCCCTCTTCTTTGGTGGTAAAAAAGGGTTCGAAAATTCGCTTGATGTCCTCCTTGCCGATGCCGTAGCCCGTATCCGAAATCGACACTTCCACGTAGCGGCTGTCTTGGAGAGTTTTCGCGGTGACCGTCAACGTCCCGCCTTGTGACATGGCTTCCGCGGCATTGACGAAA
>JARRRH010000629.1:1976-2841 GCA_037380925.1 Deltaproteobacteria bacterium
CTTGTGACATGGCTTCCGCGGCATTGACGAAAAGGTTCAAGAACGCCTGTTGAATCTGCTTGAAGTCGCATTCGATTTTAGGCAAATCAGGGGGAATCTCCCTCACCAGTTTGATCCCTTTCATTTCCAGATCGTGGGAGAGGAGTGCAAGGGTCCTCCTGATGATCTCCTGAAGACTGTTGGTTCCGATGGTCACGTTGGACTGCCGGGAGAAGGCCAAAAGGTTTTTCACGATTTCTCCGCACCGGGCCGTTTCCGCTTCCATCGTGTTCAGATACCGAGAGATGTCGGCCAGGCGGTCTGGGGTGAATCGCTCCCGCTTCACCAACTTCATCATGAGCTTGATGTAGGTCAAGACTGCTGCAATGGGGTTGTTGATCTCGTGGGCGATCGTGGCCGCCAGCTTGCCAAGAGAAGCCAGTTTTTCCGCTTGGATCACCTGTTCTTGCGCCTGCTTGAGTTCCTCATAGGCCTGCTTGAGGCTTTCATAGAGGTTCGCATTGTCTATGGCCACACCGATTTGATTCCCGATAGCCGTCAGGAACGCCACATAGGCGTCTGAAAACTTGAAGTTTGATGTGTTCTTTCTCAACGAATTGGGGGGAAAGCCCGTCGTGGGCAGCGAGGACGAGCACGGACTTTGCTTCGTCCAAAAGGTAAATCCTGACACTGTCCGACTCCAGGATTTCGTGGATCTTGTCAATGGTGCTAAGGAGCACTTCGTTCAGGTCCAAACTGCTGCTGACCGTCATGGACACCGCATTGAGAGTGGCAAGCCTCACATTCTGCTTCTGAATCTGTTCCTGCGCCTTTTTGGCTTTGGTGATGTCCCTGACGATGATCACATACCCGGCAATCTCGCCTC
>JARRRH010000630.1:0-3517 GCA_037380925.1 Deltaproteobacteria bacterium
GCCACGGGCAACCACATGGATCTGTCAATGATAAACTCGTATTGTGTCAGGCGGGTGCGAAGAAAATGGTTTTCCGACAGCACCTGCACTTGAACGTGTCCCTGCATCTCTTTGAGTTCCAGCGGACCTTTACGACCTTCCTTGACGCTTCGGAAAATGTTTTTGATAAGAAGCCCCATATGGGTCTGATCGATCCGCTGCCCCCAAAGGCCCCTCAACAAAAATCCATCCGGCTCGAGGTGAAACTCAAGAAGACCTGACCACCCCCAAGGCCTTACCAATACCTTCCTCTGTTTGTCGGGATAGACAAGGATCGTGCCCTGATAAGGAGATTCGAAGTCCAGGCGAATCCTGTGCGGCTTTTTGAAGGTGTAGAGAAACTTCGCCGTCTTGAAAGAGTCCCCGTCGACGCGGGTCTTCATGTCTACTTGCATCCTGTAGTCCGCAATGCCCGCGTAGGCAGCCTGCATTTTCGCGATGAGAGTGTCGATCTCAAACGCTTCAGCAGCAGGCCCTGAAACCCTCTCGGAGGAGATTACAACGATCAGCCCTATGATCGCGGAGAACAATGGTATTGCGGCTTTTACTCCCACTCGATGGTACTCGGTGGCTTTGAGGAGACATCATAAACGACCCGATTGACCCCCCTGACGCTGTTTATGATCCGGTTGGATATGCAGGCCAGAGTCTCATACGGGACCCGGGTCCAGTCAGCGGTCATGGCGTCCAGGCTGTCAACGATTCTCAGGGCGATGACGTTTTCATAGGTTCGTTCATCCCCCATGACACCGACTGTTTTTATGGGCAAAAGAACAGCAAAGGACTGCCATACCTTTTCATAGAGGTCCGCCTTCCTGATCTCTTCAAGAAGAATGGCATCTGCATGGCGCAGAATCTCCAGCCTCTCGGTCGTAACCTCTCCGAGTATCCTCACGGCCAGTCCGGGCCCCGGGAAGGGCTGTCGCATCACCAGATCCTTAGACAGGCCCAGTTCCACGCCGACCTGCCTGCCTTCATCCTTGAAAAGTTCACGAAGGGGTTCGATGAGTTCCAGGTTCATGACCTCGGGAAGACCTCCCACGTTGTGGTGGCTCTTGATCGTGGCGGAGGGCCCCTTGAACGAGACGCTTTCAATCACATCCGGATAAAGGGTCCCCTGGGCCAGATATTTCGCCTTACCCAATTCTTTGGCTTTCTTCTCAAAGACCGATATGAATTCCCGGCCGATGGTCTTCCTTTTTTCCTCTGGATCAACGATCCCTTTGAGGCAGTGCAAAAAATGCTCTGAAGCGTCCACCAAATGGAGATCCATGCGGTACAACTCCTGGAAGAGTTCCATCACCTCCTCGACCTCACCGCGCCTCAAGAGCCCGTTATTTACTAAAATGCAGGACAGTTGCGTCCCGATAGCTTTGTGAAGGAGCACGGCGGTTATAGTGGAATCCACGCCTCCGGATACCCCGCAGATCACCCGCTCTGTTCCGATCTTCTCTCGCAAGTCCCCGGTGGTTCTCTCCACAAAGGAACTCATGGTCCACAGGGGCCTGCAGCCGCAGATCCTAAAGAGAAAGTTCTTTAGAATCCTCGTGCCGCGGGGAGTGTGCGCCACTTCCGGATGAAACTGAACACCGAAAATCCGCCTTGAGTGATGGGCCATAGCAGCTACCGGACTGCTCGAGCTGCTCGCCAGCACGGAAAAGCCCTCCGGCATCTGTTGAATGCGATCTCCGTGACTCATCCACGCCGTCTCCTCCCGGCCTTTGGCAAACCCATGGAAGAGATCCTGGTCATCCAGAATGGAAATGAGAGCACTCCCGTATTCCCTCTCATCCGCCCTTTCCACCACGCCTCCGAGGACAGGGGTTAAATCCTGAATGCCGTAACTGTTTCTGTTTGTAATTGAGGCCGGAAGCCGACTGGCGACGCCCTCGTTTCAGGGCCAAATCAAAATCGACTCGACCTGGGTATACTGGGACCCGAAATCGAGTATGAGAATTTTTTCAGCGTAAATGTCCTCGGTCATAACACGCCTTCCTGACACTCCCCTCCGTCAGAGTACCCGGTCAGACAACGGCTCAAGGCTTTGGGCGTAAGGCGCAAGGAGATTTCAGTTGGATGGTCGATTTGCCGTGAGCCTCATGCCTTCTGCCTCAAACGCGGGAACACCCATCCCGGCTCGCCAAAAAAATAGACCCAAATTCTAAGATCCCGGCCATAAGGACAGTTAGTCTTATTCGACTTTGTAGTTCGGCGCCTCCTTGATGATGATCACGTCGTGCACGTGCCCTTCCCTCAAAGCCGCAGCAGTAACTTGCATAAATTTAGCCTTCACCTGGAGTTCTTCAATATCGCGGCAGCCTATATAGCCCATGCCTGCCCTGAGCCCGCCCACGAGCTGGTATACCGTCTCCGCCAGCGGGCCGCGATAGGGCACGCGCCCCACAATCCCCTCCGGTACCAATTTTTTATCTGTTTCCACTCTGTCCTGAAAGTAACGGTCTTTGCTTCCCTCTTGCATCGCCTCAATAGAGCCCATGCCCCTGTAAACCTTGTAGGTCCTTCCTTGGAACAGAATCGTCTCGCCGGGGCTCTCCTCGGTGCCTGCGAATAGACTTCCGATCATGACGGAATCCGCTCCACCCGCCAAGGCTTTGGTGATGTCACCCGAGTATTTGATGCCCCCGTCTGCAATAATGGGTACCCCCCATTTTTTAGCCTCCCCGGCGCATCTCATGATGGCGGTCATCTGGGGTACCCCTACACCCGCCACAACCCTGGTGGTACATATGGACCCCGGGCCCACGCCCACTTTGACTCCGTCCACCCCGGCCTCGATCAGGCTACGGACACCCTCTGCGCTCGCCACGTTCCCTGCGATCAATTCCAGATCAGGATACTCTTTCTTGATTTGCTTTACGGCTGCAATGACCCCTTCAGAATGACCATGGGCTGTATCAACCACCACCACATCCACATTAACGGCGGTCAGCCTGCCGAGCCTGTCTTCCAAATCCGGTCCCACACCGACAGCTGCACCTACTCTCAACCGTCCCAGATCATCTTTACACGAGTTGGGGTATTTCTTGATTTTTTCAATATCCTTTATGGTAATCAGCCCCACAAGCTTCCCTTCATCATCCGTTACCAGCAATTTCTCGATCCGTCTCTCATGGAGAATCTTTTTGGACTCCTCAAGGGTGATGCCCGGCCTTGCGGTGGCCAAGTTGTCCTTCGTCATCACTGTTTCGACCTTCTGGTCCAGGTTGGTTTCAAATCGCAAGTCCCTGTTTGTAATAATACCCAACAGATTCCCTTCCTTGACGACCGGGACTCCGGATATTTTGTACTTACTCATAATTTCGAGGACCTCGTGGAGTTTTCGATCCGGCTCTATGGAAATGGGATCTACGATCATGCCGCTCTCAGACTTCTTCACTTTTTCCACTTCAAGGGCCTGCCGCTCGATGCTCATATTCTTGTGGACAAAACCGATGCCACCCTGGCGTGCCATGGTGAT
>JARRRH010000630.1:3550-4790 GCA_037380925.1 Deltaproteobacteria bacterium
CGGCACTCACGATAGGAATATTCAGCTGAATATTCCTCGACAAACGGGTTCTCACATCGACATCCCCTGGCAAGACAGCGGATTTGCCCGGGACAAGGATCAGGTCGTCAAAGGTATAGCCCTCTTGTAAATCTTTACCTTCCATCACGTGCGCTCCCCCTTACTGAAAACTCAGGACTTAATTTCTGTAAGGCATTCTATCAAAATCCCCTCGAGAATATCCGAAAAACTGACCACCATGCTGGGGGATTGAAAAAACTGCAGGATTCCTCCCACAACCATGGCACCGGCCACAATCACATCCGCTCTTTCCCGGTCAAGGCCGGGAAGTTTTACCCTCTCCTCAAAGTTTATGGTGCTTATTCTGTTAAAGAGCCTCACAAATTCTTCTCGTTTGAGCAACAAGCCGTGGACGTTGTCATGGCCTATTTCGTCGGTTCCAATACCGTGAATCATGGCTGCTAGAGTTGTAACTGTACCACCGGTGCCCACGAGGAGCCTGTCCTCCCTTTTGGGCACCTTCGAGACGAATGCGTCTCCAAGAATCTTCGCTATATGTTTTTCCAGTCTCTTGAGATCATTTTCCTCCGGGGGGTCACAAGTCAGGTGCGTCTGTGTGAGCATCATAGCACCCAGGGGAACAGATTTCACCTCCGGGCTCTGGGCTTGCCCGAACACAAATTCCGTTGTCCCGCCTCCGAGGTCGAATATCACAAAAGGCCCGCCGTGCATGTTCAAAGCATGAAATACGCCTTTCCCGGTTAAACGCGCCTCCTCCTCGCCGGAGATCAGCGCTACGCGTATTCCCGTGCGCTCGCGGATCACATCCAGAAAGCGATCTCTGTTGCCCGCTTTTCTCACCACCCCGGTGGAAACAGCACGGATAATATCGACCCCGAGACGCTGCGACATTGAAACAAAATCTTCAAGTGCTTTCAACGCCCGATCCACTGCCTCACGCTTGATCAGCCCGTTTTCAAAATCATCGGCCAGCCGAATGTAAGTTCTCTTTCTGACTATGGGGCGGAAAAGCTTGGAACCGTCGATCTTTTCCGCAATCAACAGCCTTGCCGTGTGGCTCCCGATGTCGATGGATGCCATGGTCGAATCATGGGTCGGCTCTCTGTCATCATCCATGTCCGGTGGCATTGAGACTACTCTCTGGCAGACGTTCGCACCGTCATTCTTCCTCGGTGGATAGCAGCATTCCCGTCCAAAAACGGTTCGCGATGTTGCAGAG
>JARRRH010000631.1:0-2981 GCA_037380925.1 Deltaproteobacteria bacterium
AGTCCACAAGGCGGCGCAGGGCTGTTCTGTTTTCGATTGGAGTGGTGTCTGCCCGTAGGATCTTTTCGAGGTTTTCAGAGACCACATAAGAACTGGAGAAGACCTTCAGCTCATACAAGCGTTCTTTGAGCCACAAATCGAGCTCCCGAGACGCATGAGAGGTCACATTCTGTAATTCCTGGGTGATTTTTTCGCTCAGGAAATGCTTGTTTTGAACATAGGAAAGCCATCCCATGGTGAAGGATGGAATCAAGGTGGCGAGGAGAGCAAAAACGATGATCTTGCTCTTGAGGCTCTGGAGGTGAATAACGCTGAGAAAATCGGTCGTTGTTCTTTCCCAGGACGACAATAGCTTCTTCGCTCCCCGGTTGACGAAAGGTATACAATGAAGAAATTATAGCAGAAGGAGACAGGGATGAAAACCGAAAAAATTCCTATGGTTGGAAGGTCTTGAGGCCTGCTGCTGCCTTTCGCCATCCTCACTCGATGCTGTACTTCTGTTTCAGGATTTCTGAAGCAGCTTTAATATCCTCTTTGATCATGGCGGCAGATCTTTCGAGTTCGTCTCTGAAATCCTCAACAGCCAGGACATAAATCTTTTCAACGCCGTAAGGACCTATCTTGGCTGGAACGCCGAAGCTCATGGAATCGAGACCGTCCTCATCGCTGATCAAGTTGTATTCCTTGTCAATGACCGCGATGACGGGTTGAACCTCTGATTCTCCGTGGATGATGCACCGGAGCATGTCGCAGGCTGCCCTTGCCGGGCCCGCAGAGGCACTCTGGCCTGTTTCGTTCACAAAGTGGGTTCCCCCTTTCTTGGCCGCCTCTATAACAGATTTGATCCTTGCCGGATCGATGCCTTCCATTCTGATCACGTCGTCTAACGGTATCCCGGCCACGGTAAAATACCTGGAACTCGCCACCATGGAATCGCCGTGCTCGCCAAAGACGATTCCCCTCATATCGTTACCCGAAAGGCCCAATACCTTTGACAGGGCATAGCAGATTCTCCGAGCATCCAGATTCCCTGCTTGGCCCATGACGTTTTCTTTAGGGAACCCGGTCGCTTTGTAGCCCACCCAAGTCATGGTGGTCACAGGATTCCCCATGTAGATCAGGACGGGGAGATCCTTGGTTGAACAGCCCTCATAAAGTCTTCGAATTTGCAGGGATGTTTCTTGGTCCCCAGGAGCCTGGGCCGGCGAAGGGCGTTGGCTTTCAGATCCTCAACCCACGCTCCGGCTCGGTCAGCGTACTTTTCGTGCGGCCTTCCATAGAAAACGATCTCTTTACCCAGACCCTCGTCGACTAAGGAAAGCACTACGTCCCTGGAAACATTGCCGAATCCCCAGACCCCGATTTTATCTCTTTCCTTGACCCTTTCAATAAACCTGCATTCTTTACCCGGCTGTCCATCCATTGGATCTTACCTCTCTATAGTCGTTTGCATCAAACTAAACACCAGGCCTGCGGAAGTCAATCAGGGCTTTATCATTGACGACTGTGTTTGACATGTTTATTTTTAAAAATCTTAAAGAGTTCTCAGCCACTTGGTTCTTTTGAAGTGCCCCTCCCATGGACGGGACCGAAAAGCGCACATTTTTTGACAAATTTGAGTAGCTGCCGGCTTCCCTGTTGATCCAACAGGGGAGATTTTTCAGATGGTTAGACGTTTCTATGAGCAAACAGATTCGATACTCCACCGAACCGGAAGACTTCTACTACATGGACATCAATGTGCCGTGTCAAGGCGCCTGTCCGGTTGCCACCAACATTCCGGCTTACATAAGGTGCCTTTTTGAGGAACGTTACGGCAGGTCCTATGAAATCAACCATGTGGCCAACATTCTTCCGGGCGTTCTGGGTCGTATCTGCTCTCGCCCCTGTGAAGACAAATGCCGCCACGGGGAGGCGGAGCTGGGGCGACCGGTCAAGATCTGCCATATCAAGAGGGCCGCAGCCGATTTCAGGGAGAAAGCAACTTTTTCCGAGAAAGGTCCTGTCACTTCCCTGGACAAGGCTGTAGCCATCATTGGCGCAGGGCCTGCAGGTCTTGCCGCGGCCCATGACCTTTCCTCCGTCGGCTTCTCTGTGACGCTTTATGAAGCTTTAGCGAAAGCCGGAGGCATGCTTCGTTACGGCATTCCAGAATTCAGGCTGCCCCGGGCTATCCTTGACGCGGAGATCCAGTACATTCAGGACATGGGAACCCTTGTAAAGACGGGTGTGCGGGTTGGAAAAGACCTTAGCGTCAGGGATCTTCTCGGAGACTATGACGCCGTGCTTTTGGCTGCAGGGTGTTACCGATCCATTGCCCTCGACATCCCGGGGGAAACGCTTCCCGGTGTCTACATGGGGCTTGATTTCATGATGGATGTCTGTGGAGGCCGGGCTCCGGTTTTGGGAGACAGGGTCCTGGTAGTCGGCGCTGGATTTACGGCCTTTGACTGTGCGCGATCTGCGCTGCGGCTCGGCGCAGCCGATGTGAGGATCTGCTTGCGGCGCACGGAAGAAGATTTGATGGTTACCAGGGACGAGATTTTGGAGGCTAAGAAAGAAGGCGTCAAAATCGAATCCCTCATGCTTTCCCGTCACATTGTGGGAGACAAAAAGCTCGAGGGCGTGGCGTTTGTTCGGACCGAGCCAGGAGAAAAGAGGGCGGACGGCAAGCGGGAAGTGAAGGCCATTGAAGGCAGTGGCTTTGTTCTCCCAGCGGACACGCTGATTGTGGCTGTGGGGCAAAGGCCTGAGCCGATGGATATCACGGGCGAGAAGGTTACTCAGGGACTTCCCTTGCCTGATAGGAGCACCCTGCGCTCTTCGGTGAAGGGCCTTTACATGGCAGGAGATTACGTCAGCGGGCCTTCCACGGTTATTGAGGCGATTGGCATGGGTCGGAGGGCGGCTGAGAGAATCGCTGAAGACCTGACAGGTCGGCGTTTCAGGGAAAAGGTGGTGCGGCTGGAAGATACTGAAAC
>JARRRH010000632.1:0-3674 GCA_037380925.1 Deltaproteobacteria bacterium
TTTTGGCCTTTAGCAAAGGCAAAAGGTGTGCCAAAAAAGCCTCTGTCTAATAACATGCTGATATTAAGGTACATTTTTGGAAATTCCCCTGGGGGCGTCTTCTCTCCTCTTGCAGGTCCCCAAAAAATGGGTATTTTTTAGCCAACAGAAAAACCCACATGGGTAAAAAGGATACTTCAACCCTCCTCCGATGATCTTGTCCTTGAAGAGACCGATTGGCCCATGTTTTGCTTTAATTGATTTTTCCGGAAATTCTATAATGTATTGGATCTATCCTCTTCTTTGGTGACATCCGTGCTGCGGTTTCCTCAGAAACGATGGAAGGATGGAAAGTGGTAAGCGGAGCCCACTAGGTTCGATATCATGGCGGTGAAAACAAACAAGCGTTACTGGTTTGCTGTGCCCCCCTGGATCATTCTGGGGGCTGTCGTTATCCTTGCGGCCATACTCGTCTTTTGGATGGTCCAAAACATCCACAAGCAAAGAGAGGATATGGTCCGTCTTTTGACAGAGAAAGGCGCGGCCCTGATCCGTTCCTTTGAGGCTGGGACCCGAACAGGGATGATGGGTATGCATGCCGGAGCCTTTCGCCCTCAAGAGCTACTTGTGGAAACAGCTCAGCAACCGGATATCGTCTATCTTATCGTTACGAGTACGACCGGCAGGGTCCTGGCCGACAGTGATCCTGACAAAATAGGGACTTACTATGGAAATGGGCTGGATCTTGAGACCATCTCCCATGCTAAGACAGTTCAGTGGCGACAGATATCGAATCCCGGAGGACCTGATGTTTTCGAGGTTTTCCGTCGCTTTTCACCGACACAGATTCCCTTCCGGGACCGTCACGGAATGATGAGGCACCGGCCTAGGTACCCTGAGGATCCTTCTGAGCACCAATTCAGCCGCGACTCAGGACGAATCATCTTTGTCGGCTTGGATATGGGCCCTATAGAGGCCGCGAGAAAGCAAGACACCCGCCACTCGATCCTCATGGCGGCTATACTCCTCCTCATTGGTTTTGCGGGAATGGTCTCTCTTTTCCTGGCCCAGGCCTTTCAAACCACCAGGTCTTCGCTCACCAGGATCAAGGCTTTCTCCGACAATGTGGTGAAACACATGCCCGTCGGCCTCGTTGCTGTGGATTCCAGAGGCAGCATCGCTTCTTTCAACGAAACGGCCGAATCTGTGCTTCGTCAATCATCAAATGAGATGCTCGGCAAGGCGGCTTCCGAGGTGATTCCTCCGCCTTTGTGGGCGCTCACCAAAACACTCAAGCCGGGGAAGCAAGTTCTTGCCACAGAAGTGGCGTGGCCCTTGGCGGGCGGAACGACAATTCCCTTGGAGGTGAGCGTTTCCATGCTCGAGGGGGAGGAGGGCGGCTCTTTGGGGTATGTGATCCTCTTCAGGGACTTAACCGAAGTTCGGGATCTTCAAAAGGAAATTGAGACCAGCCGGCGCCTGGCTTCTCTTGGAAGGCTCGCAGCAGGGATAGCCCACGAAATTCGCAACCCTCTGAGTTCCATCAAGGGCTTTGCCACTTATTTCCAGGAGAGATATCGGGACAACCCTGAGGATGAGAAGACAGCCCAAGTGATGATCCAGGAAGTGGATCGTTTGAACAGGGTCATAGGCCAGCTGCTGGAATTTGCCCGCCCCTTGGCCGTGCACAAGAAACCTGTACGACTCCAGGGGCTGATCAAACACGCCTTGAAGCTTGTGGAGAAGCAAGCCCAGGCCAACAAGATCAACATCGAAACCGCCCTGCCTGCTGAAATCGGCCCGGTGAGCCTTTCCGTCACCCTTTCTAAAAACAATGAATCCCCAAGAGTCAGGGTCACTGTCACGGATACGGGCGTGGGCATTTCAGAGCAGGATTTGGAGCACGTCTTTGATCCTTACTTCACCACACGGCAAACGGGTACAGGGCTGGGGCTCGCCATCGTGCATAAGATCATCGAATCTCACAAGGGCGAGGTCAAAGTGGATAGTGAGGCCGGGAAAGGGACCACGGTAACTCTTTTTCTACCGGCAACTCCGGCAAGTCCGTATGAACAGTCAAATGACCCCAGTGGAATAGGGGAGATGCTTCAAGGTGGAAGAGAGGAAAGTACTGACGGAGAATGAGGCGCATTGGATGAATCAAGCGGAGCGCATTCCACGGGGCAATGACAAATGACAAAGAAAGAAACCATACTCGTCGTCGACGATGATTCCGCCCATCGCACTATGCTGAGAACTCTTCTGACAGGCTGGGGTTACACCATTTTCGAGGCGGACGACGGTTCAACAGCTATCCAAAAGGTCCACGAACAGGCTTTTGACCTGATTCTCATGGATATCCGTATGATCAAGGTCTCAGGCCTCGAAGCCCTCACAGAAATAAAAGCCTTCAACCCCGCTATCCCTGTCATTATTATGACGGCTTATTCTTCCGTGGAATCCGCTGTCGAAGCCCTGAAAAACGGAGCCTACGACTACCTCACCAAACCGCTGGATTTTGACGAACTCAGGCTGACCATGCAGCGGGCCATGGACCATACCCACCTGAGAGAGGAAAACCGCCTTCTTAGAGAGAGCATGAGCAGTCAATTCGATACCCGGAATATCATTGGCCGAAGTGGGGCCATGGTCCGGCTGCTGGAGACTGTTGCGCAGGTGGCGGCCTCCGAGGCCACGGTTTTGATTACCGGAGAATCAGGTACAGGCAAAGAGATGGTTGCCGGCGCGATACACTTCAACAGCCAGAGAAAAGACGGCCCCTTTGTGAGGATAAATTGTGCGGCCATCACAGAAACCCTGCTCGAATCCGAATTGTTCGGCCACGAGAAGGGATCCTTTACAGGCGCATACAAGCGAAAGGAAGGGCGTTTTGTTCAAGCCGATGGAGGGTCCCTTTTCCTGGACGAGATCAGCGAGATGTCCCCGGCCATGCAGGCGAAGCTTCTCCGTGTACTCCAGGAAAGAGAATTGACCCGGGTGGGCGGGGAAGAACCCATCAAAGTCGATGTCCGGGTGATTGCGGCTACCAACAGGGACCTTCTTCAGGACATGGAAGCCGGCCGGTTCAGGGAGGACCTCTATTATCGTCTCAATGTGGTGAATCTGGACATTCCGCCCTTGAGGCACAGGCGTGAGGATATTCCTCTTCTGGCACAGCACTTCTTGAAAGGCTTCTCAGAGAAAAACCGTAAAGAGTTCAAAGGATTTACCCCGCAGGCGATGGATCGACTTCTGAAATATGATTGGCCCGGCAACGTACGGGAACTTATGAACGCCGTTGAACGAAGCGTGGTTTTGGGGAGATCGGAATATCTCGATGTGGATGATGTTCCCCTTGTCCCTGGTGAATCCCCGGAGGAAAAAGCGGCCTCTCCTCTCCCGGAAGAACTCTCTCTCGAAGAGGTCGAAAAAACGACTATCCTGAACGTCCTGGAATCGACGGGAGGCAACAAGAGCGAGGCTGCAAGGCGTCTCGGCATTACACGCAAAACCCTTACCTCCAAGCTTAAAAAATACGGGGTCATGTCCTGACAGTCTCTCCAGAGATTGACATCGATTCCGTCTTGTGTTACCAATCTTCGACATCCTGAGACTGGCACGCTTCTCCAGAGCTCAGGCCAAAACCGGTTGGGCGGAACGCTTGTGCCACCGCGGTTCCCTGCACTTTGCTCAGC
>JARRRH010000633.1:0-3547 GCA_037380925.1 Deltaproteobacteria bacterium
TCATCATGCGCATAGCCAACCAAAGCATCTATGACGGGATCACAGCGCGACTGATTGCCACTTCCGATGCGCTTCAAAAGGCCAATGAAATCGTCTCGAGCGGGAAGCGAATCAACCACCTTTCAGACGACCCGGTGGGACTCGTCCAGGTGCTCGGTCTCAGGTCGGCACTTTCCAGCATGGCCCAACTCCAGAAAAATATCGCAACGGGGAGGACTTGGCTCAATGCGGGAGAAACAGCCTTGGAAAGCGTCAAGGAACTCATTTCGGATGCAAAGGTGCTGGGTCTCCAGATGGCTAATGGAACCGTGAGCGCCGCAGAGCGAGAAGCCGCGGCGGGACAGGTGAACGGCATTTTAGAGCAGATCGTTTCTCTCTCAAACACGCAGGTAAACGGGCAGTACCTGTTTTCCGGCACGAAGACGGATGTTAAACCTTTTGAGATCTCTTACACAGCCGAAGACCCCACAGGGGTTGACTACCTGGGGAATGGCAACCCGTTTGCCATCAGGATCGGGAAGGATATGGATGTGCCGGTCGGACACGATGGTAAGGCCGTGTTTGGCGAAGTCTTCCAGAATCTGATCGATCTGCGTGATGCCCTCCAAAACAATGATGTGGATGGGATCTCCGGTTCCATTCCGAAACTCGACGTTGATTTTGGTCGCGTGATAAACACGGTGTCCGGGATCGGGGCCCGTGGCGTTCGCCTAGACGTGAAAGAAAAAATCATCGAGGATCTGAATTTGAGTTATCAAGAAAGAAAGTCCGACCTCGAAGATGCGGATATGCTTGAAGCTATCTCCGAACTCAGGGCAAGAGAGACGGCCTATGAGGCAGCCTTGTCCTCATCCGCTCAGGTCATGCGAATGAGCTTGCTGGACTATCTATAAGTCTCCTTCACTCCGGCGCACCCGCAGTTTCCTTGGGCTCGCCTCGCCACCGGCCACCTGAAACCCGGAATTCGTCTTTTCGCCATGGAGGGCACACATGCTGGTACTGACAAGGAAGGTCGATGAATCCGTCAACATCGGTGACGATATCGTCATCAAAGTTGTTGAAGTCAACGGACTGAACATTAAACTGGGCATTGAAGCCCCCAGACATGTCAAGGTATACCGAGGGGAGATCTACGAAAAGATCAGGGAGGAGAATTTGAAGTCGGCCCTGGGCAGGTCCTCTGATCTTTCAAACGCCGCAGCGCTCTGGAAAAGGGCGGGTTCCAAGGAGTGAACCTTGAGAATTGAGACCAGACAGTTCGGGTCGCTAGAGATTGAGGACGAGAAAATCATCACCATGCCTCGCGGCATGCCCGGTTTTCCCGGCGCGAACCGTTTTGTGGTTCTTGACCGCGAAGAAACGAGGCCTTTTTACTGGTATCAATGTGTGGACGACCCCCACCTGGCGCTGGTGGTCATGAATCCGTATCTCTTCAAGGCCGATTACCGGGTTGAATTGGAACCGGTCGAAAGAGAGATGGGCTGGGAAAACAATGGGGAAGGAAATCTGAGGCTCTACGTGGTGGTGAACGCTTCAGAGGGAGTACCGGAAAAGATCACGGCAAACTTGATCGGTCCGCTTGTGATTAACACCAAAAGGCGTGAGGCGGTTCAGATGGTCGTCAGCAACAGCCCCTATTCGCACAGATACCCGGTTTTCGGGAGAGGAAACTCTGATCCAACCGCTTGAGACGACGGGCACGCCGCACAGTATCGCTTGACATCTAAACCACTTGATCAAAAAGGACGCCGCAGACTTCCTGGAAACTTCGCCTGAGATTGAGAAGCTCTTCCGGTGGAATCTGCCGGATGATCTTTCCCGTCTGCCGGTCAATGACCTGGATGACCACATCATTGGTTTCGCTGGACACTTCGAAGTGGATGCTCTTGTTCAGACCGTCAAGGATGCGTTCTATTTCCCTAGCCACCATCCCCCTAAGATTTTCCATGAACGTACGCCATTGTGCACTTGAGTGCCGTTTTCGCCGACCTTATCTGAGACCAAACCTTGGCTTTTTCTCTCTCCAGGGCCTGGCAGGCCCGATCGACGGCGCTTTTAATATCGGTCAGCGTCTCATAATTCCGGGAGTTGGTCATCGGTTCGGAGTTCAGCAGCCGCCTCACACACTCGGCCTGCATTTTTGCCAAACTCTGAAAGGCATCCGCGTCGCCCTTTTCAAGGGCTTCAGCGACCTTTGCATGAACCGCCAGAAAATCCTGAAGCAGCTCTTCTTGACGCGGATTATGCAACTCGCATTCCTCCGTACGTTTCCTTTAGGTTATGGCTCGTATCCCCATTCGAAGAAGGGGCTCTGTTGGTATCGATCTCTTCGGCAGCCTTTTCCCAGGCGCTCAGCAATCCATTCAGCAGCGACGCGACTTCCTTGAGGAGCAGAGGGTTGTTGTAAATGCCGGCCTTTGTCAAGCATCGAACCATGTAGGAATAGAGGCCGGCGAGGTTCTCGACAACGGGTCCGCCCATTTTCCGATCGAGAGCGTTATCCAATTCCGTTATGATCTTAACCGTTTTCGAAATAAACTCCCCTTTCTTTGAGAACTCTCCCAATTCCATCGACTTTTCTGCTACTTCCAAAAAGCGGATGGCTCCCTTGTACAGCTCCAGCAGTATTTCCACTTTATTCGTATTCGTTTTGACATACACGTCCGAATAGGCACTTAGAGCTCGATTCATCAATTTTTCCCTTCTGTCTCCTCCGGTCGATCGGAAAATTCGGGTTAGTTGCCGCCGATTTGCTTGTTCAGATTCTCGAGGCCGGAAATTTGTTGGCTAAGGTAAGTACTGGTTTGTTGGTAGCTTCCAAGAAGTTGCTCGAGCGCGTTGAACTGTTTCCAGAGGTTTTCCTCTCGCAACGTGAGCCTTGCTTCCATGATCTCCTGCTTTTCCTTTAGATCATCGATCGAGTCCTGCAGACCCTTCTCTTTGACCGCGAGCACGCCGTCTCTCGAGTCGAGGGCGACATTGAGATACCCTTCGAGAGCCGTCGCGATCCCCCGGCTCGTTTCGGAATCAACTGTAAAAAGAGCGATGACATCGTCAACACTGTCATCTATCGATTCAGCCAGCTTGTCTTCATCCACGTCAAGCTTGCCGTACCGATCCATGGAAATCCCAATGGAGGCCATTGTGGTGTAAGCGCTGTCAACTTGATCCAAGCGGCTGCCTAAAATGCTTCGAAACTTTCTCTGGATTGCCCTGGCCGCACCATCTCCGATCAGGGCCCCGGAGGATCCCGCCTCACCTCCAAAAGACTGTTTATCCCTGAACTCATCCACCACTTTGTTGTAGGCCTCGACGAATGCATTAATCTTTTCAATGGCGGCGCCGGTGTTCCTGCTTATTCCGACCGTTACCGGCTGTGCCTCGTCAGCCTGGCGAAGTTGGAGGGTAACCCCTCCCACAAGGTCATCGATGGTGTTGCTGGATCTTCGAACATCGATACCATTGAAGGTGAGCAGGCTGTCTGCAGCTTCCACAGTCGTGATCATCCCGCCCGCTTCAAAAATACTCGAGAGCCGGCCGGTTGAAC
>JARRRH010000634.1:0-3506 GCA_037380925.1 Deltaproteobacteria bacterium
TCCAGCTTTTGTTTCAAGTTCTTTGCAAGGGTGTATTGACCGTAATTACTGATAATGCTCGAGAGTTTTTTCTCAGCCAGTCTCACATAGGATTTGGCTTCGAGAAGACTTCCCAGCTCAAGGGACAGGAAATAATTTTTTTCGTAGCGTCGGGCCTCAAGGATGGTGTTGAAAAGGTCGGTCTTTTTTTCTAATATTTGCAATTTTCGCGTCAAAAGGCGGTGCTTGTAATAGTTAGCGGACCAAATAGCCACACCGGCTAGTAAGAACAGCACAAAGGTGAGGATGATCTTTCTTCTAAGGCTCAGTTTCATGGCCAACAT
This sequence comes from Deltaproteobacteria bacterium, assembly GCA_037380925.1. Lineage (GTDB taxonomy): Bacteria > Desulfobacterota > DSM-4660 > Desulfatiglandales > HGW-15 > JARRRH01. The sequence goes on from JARRRH010000634.1 coordinate 324, forward strand.
CTCCCCTCGTCGACCCGGGCTCGAGTCCGGACCCGCACATTCCTTTATTTTAGATAATTATCAAGAATAGTAAGGAAGGTCAATATCACAAAAGATTCCTTTAACACCCGGAATTTTCCTCACCCTTTGGGAGATCTCCTTGGTCAAGTCAGCCCTGATTTTTTCACGAACTCTCAGCTGAATCTCCTTGCTTCCACCCCCTGTCTTTCGTAGTTTTTGCCCCTTGGCTTTGATATGCACATACCCGTTTTCTGAGTGCACATCGGCAGCACATATATCCTGGAGGGCAACTTTTACATGGCTGCTGATCGCCAGATCTTCAACCGCTTTTCTTGACTCCACCGTGGCCTTATAAGTTTCGCTTCTCGCAACAGTACAAATAATTTCGCAGGCATTTTCTATCTTGAGCCGACCGATATTAAGCACCATGTCGTAAAGGCTGGGATCACCGATTTCGGTGCCGTAAAGATAATGGGTCCAATTCGCCCTTTGCTTGTCGTCCTCGCGAATGAAAGCAAGGGCCTTGTTCTTTGAAATCTGTTCTTTTTGCTGGAGAAACCCCACTCGCTCTTCTAATTCAGCGATCACACGGACCTTCAGCACATGGGAAATCTTGGGCAAAAGGAGGTGTCCGGCATGACCATGGTAGACAACGTTATCTTTTTTGACGTGTTCGAGAAGTGCCACCTGGATATAGGATAGGTATTTCTCCCTTCCATGTGTCATCCTCTCGAGGATAGTCGGCCCATCATGCAGTGATCTGAGCAGTTTCTTTTCAGAGACATCAAAAATGTGGGCAGCTTCTATAAGGACCTCTCTGCTCACGCATTCGTAGCCGAGCGACTCGGCTACTCTTTCAGCTATTTCTTTGCCGTGGCTAAAGCAGCCTCGGGAAATGGTGATGATCGCCATAAATCATTTTCCTCCTTCTTCTTGCGCCGCAAACGCTGACCCTTTCAAGGCCTTTGACTTTGCCGGGACACATCTCGGTTCTTCCCGCATGCTCCCTTGCGGTGCCTCTATTGAATCCCGTAAAAGAAATAGAGCATGGACAGTTCAACCGCCAGAAATAGGAAAGTCATGATCATTCCCGCTTTCGTATAGTCCATGGTTCGATATCCTCCGGGCCTCATAACAAGGGCGTTTACCTGGTGGGTAGGGAGAACAAAGGTGTTGGAGGCAGACAACCCAACCACCAGAGCGGCCATACGGGGATCCCCTCCTGCCATGGCTGCCATGTTCATGCAGAGGGGGACCAGTAATACAGTTGCCCCGACATTGGAGATGGCAAGAGTAAAAAAGGAGGTCATAATGCCAACCACTAAAAGAAGCAGGACGGGACTCGGTTGACCAAGGATTCCTAGCATGTTTCGAGCTATAAAGGCTGCAGTGCCCGTCTTTTCGAAAGCAATACCCAGGGGTATGAGCCCGCCCAATAGAAAAACCACCATCCAATCCACGGACCGGTATGCTTCCTCGATGGAAACCACGCCGGTTATGATCATCCCCAGCGCCCCGGACATAAATGCGACTGCGACTGCGACCTTTAAGAAAACAATTTGTACGAGCACGGCCGCGAGCCATGCGACGGCTAGCTTTGCGATTTCACCCTCCAGCGGCGTGGCAAAGCTCAGGGCCCTCGGTTGCGGGCGATTTTTCAAGATGTGGAACCTTTCCCAGGGTCCCTGAAGCAATAACGTGTCACCCATCTGCATTCGGATGTGGGTGAGGCCGCTGTAAAAAATCTTATGCCCCGTTGCCAAGGCTACGGGATTTACGCCGTAGAGCTCTTTGAAATTTACTTCGCTCATCGTTTTGCCGATCAATTCCGATCTCGGGGAGATAATGGTCTCGGCCATACCCGCATTGGTCCTGGAGAGGGTTTCGGCAAAGACATCAAGGCCATCTTTGATCTGCAAGCCATACTCCTGAACGAATTTCCTGACATTCCTCTCTCTTCCAACTACAGCAACATCATCTGCCGGCGAAATTTCATCGGTACTACGGGGTAAAAAGTTTTTCTCTTTTTTGGCGGCATGGTTAATGGCCACCACGGTAGCGAGAAATCTTTCCCTGACGGCCAATTCAGCTAGGGTCTTGGGGCCGCGGAAATTATCGGGAATATGGATTTCAAACACGTTGCCGAGGGCCCGGTATTCTTCCATCAAAGAGGACGTGATCCCTTTGTCCGCTTCACCACCACCAGCGGGTAATACATACTTACCAAAGGCAATGAAGTAAAAGATGGTAGTGGCTAGGAGGCAGAGACCGATGGGTGTTTGGGTGAACAGGCCGAAGGGTTCCAATTTTTCCCCGCCCATCACCATGAGATCGTTCAGAATAATCGTCACGCTTGCGCCTACGAGAGTTACGGTTCCCCCTACAATGGCGCAGAACCCCATGGGCATGAGAATTCGAGATACAGGCACATTCATCCTTTTGGCGATACGCTGTGCGACCGGCAGGAAAAGGGCCGCGGCTCCGATGTTTTGCATCATACTCGATATCATTCCCACAGTTCCGGATATCAGGAGAATAATGCTTTTCTCACTCCTTCCGGCCATCTTGATGATGGGCCTTGCAATTTGGTTCATGACCCCGCTTTTATCCAGGCCGGCTCCGACGACGAAAAGGGCAATAATGGAACAAACAGCATTACTGCTCAATCCGATAAAGGCCTCCTTAGAGGATATCAGGCCTATCGAAGGCAGTAGGACCATCATCATGATTCCTACAACATCTACCCTCACCCATTCAAAGACGAACAGCACAACCACAAAAACCAGGACAATCACGGTCATGAGCATCTCAGGTGTCATGGGCTAAAACTCCTTTCCCTTTATCATGCGCCACCGCAGAAGGGAGCTCACCACTCGGTCGTATCCCCATAGCAGAGCTATTCTCTCTTCTTGTTCTCATTTCGAAAAAAGTAGCAAAGAAAAAAAGCAAAAATAATGAGCGCTAGGCCCAAAAGGAAGTGGCTATCCATTTTGCGTCCTTTCATGAAAACGCAACCCGTCCCTGAATTCCTAACCCCCGACGATGTTCACATCAGCGCCAGAATAAAGAAAAACAAGAACGGCAGCACGGAGTTGCAAACCCTGGAGGAAACCTCCGGATGTGAGGGAGGAAAGCTGTGGTCCCCAAAGGGTGGATCGGTGATGGATCTGCTTTTTCAGAGCA
>JARRRH010000635.1:0-2861 GCA_037380925.1 Deltaproteobacteria bacterium
CGGCACCCGGCTCGGTCAATGCAAAGGATCCGATGATCTCTCCGGCGGCCAAGGGTTTCAAATACTCCTCCTTGAGATAGTCCGAACCAAAAAGAAAAATGGGGCCGCATGCCACCGAGTTGTGTACGGACATAATCACCGCCGTGGAGGCACAGGCATAGGCTACCTCTTGAAGGGCCAGTGAATAGCTGATGGTGTCTACCCCGGCGCCGTTATACTCTGTAGGGACGTTCATGCCCATGAGCCCCAATTCACCCATTTGCTTGAGGATTTCAGCTGGGAATTCTTTGCTTCTATCGCGCTCGGCCGCGCCGGGCAAAATTTCAGACCGTGCGAAATCCCTCACCATGGCACGGATCATCTTTTGCTCTTCGGTCAGTTCCCAGCTCATTTTGTCCTTTCTTTCCCCTTTTCCTCGCTGGTGTGATGAAGCAGAAATAACTTGAAAAAGTTCTCGCTTACTGGAAGGGCGTCGGGGGGTGCCCCATGAAAGTCGGATTTCGGCCATTCCCTGCTTGGGAATTCTTAAGAGAGCTTCCGGGAAGTGACACTAAGGCGTATAGAGCACGACGAGCAGTTCGGCCTTATGTGTGCTGATATTGCGCAATTTATGCACAATGGACGAATTGAAGTGGAGACACTGCCCCGGAGCGAGCACGTTCCGGTTTTCTCCCACCATCACCTCTACCTTCCCTCTGAGCACATAGACAAATTCCTCCCCCAAATGCTGATAACTCACGCCCTTGTGATCGGACTTGGGATCCACGAAGACTTTGAAGGCTTTGAGATGCTTGTGACGCGCCTCAGGGGTCAGGGTCTGGTACGAGTAATCGGCGGTTCTCTTATCATAGTCCCTTTCAGACTCTTTGCCGGCTTGCCTCTTCTCTTCTCGGAGAAGGAGGCTCGAGTCGATTTCAAGGGCCCGCGAAAGCTGCAGAATAACCGCCACCGGCGGGATCACTTCTCCCTTCTCGACCTGAGAAATGTACTTCGTACTCAAGCCCGGCTCATTCGCTTTCCTATGGATTTTGAAATATCCTATTCGCCGCTGTCACGGGCGTTGGTGGAAGAAGCAAAAAGCCTCACAACAAAACCGACAAGAAGAGCAGCGCTGATGAGAATGATCAGGTTGGAAGCGAAGAATGTCATGATAAACCAGAAAGGGTTGTGGAGTCGGTATGCTGAAATGAGGAGATGTATGCCAAAAGCCAAAAAGAAGCACCCCATCAATATGAGAACGATCTGGCGTATCCACTGAAAAATTCCGGTCATAGGTTTCTCACAAGCACTTCCCTTTATCAGGGGCTCAGGCAGAATTAATCACGCCCAGGAGCCTTCGAAGGATTCACTTTGGGAATAATGAGATCATCGCAAGCAGTATACGGATCGGTCTTTCCCGATAAAATGGATTCCACGGCTTGCTCGAATTCCCCGCTTTCGGTAAGCTCATCAAAGATTTCTTCTATGAGCCTGTTTTTTACCATTTCAGCCAGTTCTTCGCGAACCTTCTCCCTTGTTCGCCTTAAAACAGGTCCGCCCCCGCCGATCAGGTACTTTCTATGCCGCGCTATCTCCTCAAGGAGCTCGGCTACTCCTTTGTCGAAAACCGCTTCCACCTTGAGGATAGGGGGACACCATTTACCCTCCCCGTATTTTTCTTGACCCATGTCGATCATGAGGCGCAGTTCGCTCAGCGTTTTGTCCGCTCCTTCTCGATCCGCCTTGTTGATGACGAAAATGTCTCCCACTTCAAGGATCCCCGCCTTAATGGCCTGTATGTCATCACCCATACCAGGGACGACCATTATAACCGTGGTCTGTGCACTCCTGACTACATCCACTTCATCTTGGCCCACCCCCACGGTCTCCACGATGATGACATCCCTGCCCATGGCGTCGAGCACGTCAATGGCGCTTCGGGTGGACTGGGTCAGACCCCCGAAATGCCCCCTTGTGGCAAGAGATCTGATGAACACCCCGTCATCCAGGCTGTGACGTTGCATCCGGATCCGGTCCCCCAGGATAGCACCGCCGCTGAAAGGGCTTGTGGGATCTACCGCCAACACCCCTACCGTCTTGCCCTCTTTCCTCAGATGGGCGACCATCTGATCGACCAAGGTGCTCTTTCCAACACCGGGCGCTCCGGTTATGCCGATCACATACGCTTTTCCTGTGTGAGCATAAAGTGCCTTCAGCGTCTCTCTCACTTCCGGGACCTTGTCATCGATGTCGCGGATCAAACGCGCCACGGTTCTCACATCCCCTGCAATCACTTTGTCAATAGCACTGGCTGTCTTCATCGCCCAACATCTCAGCATTTGTGTAAAGGTTTTGGCGAGCCGGGATGGCGGTTCCCACGTTTGAGGCGCCCTTCGATGGAACTCAGGGCAGGCAAGGCATAAGGCTTAAGGCTCACGGCAAATCGAACATCCAACTGAAACTTCCTTGCGCCTTACGACTTTAGCCTTAAGCCGTTTGCTGATATCGCCGTGAGGAGAATGGTCATCCTTGGCGAAAGCCTCTTCCGTTTCAGGCGAAGCTTCGCGGGACATAAGCTTCAAGTCGCTCTTGGTTTAATGTTTTCTTCAACCCAACGAACAATGTCATCCAGTTTGGTTCCCGGAGTGAATATCTGGACGATGCCTGCATTCTTGAGCCTGGGAACATCCTCCTCTGGAATGATCCCGCCTCCGCACACCGCAACGTCATCCACGCCATGCTCTTTCAGCAGCTCCACGACCCTCGGAAACAGATACATGTGGGCTCCGGCCAAGCTTGAAAGCCCGATAAGATCCACATCCTCTTGGATCGCCGCCTGAACGATCTCCTCCGGCGTCTGGTGGAGGCCTGTGTAAACCACT
>JARRRH010000636.1:0-2501 GCA_037380925.1 Deltaproteobacteria bacterium
CCTCGAATACATTCAGGCCGTCCGTTTCATCTTGATCGCCCCTTCCCTCTATTCTCTCCCTGAAACCGGGGGAGGCCTTTACCACCAGATTTCTCGCATGGTCCAGCTTTTCCAGTTCACGTTGGCATTCCACACAGAGAGTCGCTTCCGGCACGATCAGAAGCCGAGCGGCAGGAATCGGATTGCCGCACTCTTCACATACGCCAAAGTTCTCATCTCTTGAAACCTTCTCGATGAGACGGTTTACGTTCCTGAGTTCCTTAATTTTTTTAGCGATAAGGCTGTAGTTGTTGAAAACGGATATTTCGCGCTGTGCGTTGTCGAACTCATCGGCTATGTTCTCGCCAAAGGACTCATCATTGTATTCCTTCTGGGTTCGCCTGAGCCGTTCCAGGCTGATTTCAAATTCCCTCTTCTTTGAGATCAATTGTTCGAGAAAAATCTTCCGGGTATCTTCCATCCTCATCACCCCTATTTGCTCAAAGTTCGCGTCGGGGGAAGACTTCCCCCGGTTCAAACCGGGGGCCCTTCTTCACCCGAAGCGCCTGGAAAGGAAGGCCTAAAGGGCGCTCCTCTCTCCAAAGCCATGGAATATTAGTCACGATTTGTTTCTTGTCAACAAGATATTGAGGGTTTTTCGACGTCCATTTTTCCTATACTCACACCAAAGTTTTGAAAACGCATCCGGATGTCCCACTTATTCTCCACCTCTCGCTTCACGCCTCTGACCCTCGGGCATGTGACTCGTAAAGGCAGCAAGAGCGAGCGTCGACGCGGCGTCTATTTGGGCTGCGGCTCTGTGGAGCGTGGCCGGATTGCGCGGCTCTCTATCAGAGGACCCCACGTTTCCGCCTCGTTTCAACGAGCTGAAGGATCCCTTTTATCAATGGAGCAGGCTTTGTTTATCACCTTTGAAGGCATCGAGGGGTGTGGCAAGACGACTCAGGTCAAACGGCTTTCGAGCAGGCTGACCCTTTTAAAGATAGCGCATGTTCTTACTCTCGAACCGGGTGGGACGCCGGTCGGCCGGCGGATCAGGCAGGTTCTTCTGGACTCGGGAAACCGGAATCTCTCGCTTCTTGCGGAACTCCTGTTATATGCCGCCGATCGGGCGCAACACGTGGAAGAGGTGGTAAGACCTGCCCTGAGGCAAGGAAAGTGGGTCGTGTGCGATCGATTTTTCGACGCGACGGTGGCTTACCAGGGTCACGCCCGAGGTCAGGACATGGCACTGATCGGGCTCTTAAATCAGAAGGCATGCGGAGGCATACTGCCCGACTTCACCTTTCTGCTCGATTGTCCTGTGCAGGTGGGGCTCGAGAGGGCCTTCCGTCGAAATATGGAAGATCTCACTTTGAAGCAGGATCGATTCGAAAGGGAAAACGAAGGCTTCCACCTGGCCGTCAGGGAAGGGTATCTCATCCTTGCCAAGGAAAATCCTGAGCGGTTCGTGGTTGTAAATGCAAGCCTCTCCGAGGATGAGATGGAAGAGCAGATCTGGCGGCATCTGGGGGTTCGAATCCCGAAGGGAGCCGACTGATATGCCTTACACAACCTTTTCCGGGATACTGGGCCAGGAAAAAGCCAAGAATTTTCTGAAAGAGGTCGTTAGGCGAGGGAAGGTACCCCACGCCTATCTGTTTACGGGTATTTCCGGAATAGGCAAGACGGTTGCCGCCAAGGCACTCGCCCTAGCGCTCAACTGCCGGGATCCCGCGGAGGGGGAGAGTTGCGGTCATTGTCCCTCATGCAGGCAGTTGGGCGGTGAAAATGTCCCTGACTTCATCGTCATCAAACCTCAAGGGCAGACCATAAAGATCGAACAGATAAGAGAGCTGAACCGGGCCCTTGGCTTCGCACCCGTGGTCGGCAAGTACAGAATCTGCCTCGTAAAGCAGGCAGAGACCATGACAGGGGAAGCGGCCAATTCTTTTCTGAAGACCCTGGAGGAACCACCTCCCGGAAATATCCTCATTCTCAACGCGACCGAACCGCGAGATCTCTTGCCGACCATTGTCTCCCGGTGCCAGAGGGTCCCTTTCCACCCGTTACGCGAACGCCAGGTCGCGTGGTGGCTTGTGAAAAAGAAGGGCCTAAAGGAAGAAACCGCCACAGTTCTTGCTAGGATATCTGGAGGGAGTTTGGGTCGCGCCTTAAGCATGTGTGAAAGCGATTTTTTTGAAAAGAGACAGGACTGGATTTCCAGGCTCACAGCCCTCCCAGATCTTTCCCTGGACAAGACCATGACGTTGGCTCTCGACTGCGCAAAGGAACACAAAAAGGGGCCTTCCGATCGATCCGATGCCGGGGAGTCAGGAGTATCGGAGATGTTGGGGATCTGGATGGGATGGTATCGGGATCTCCTTGTGCTAAAGGTGGGAGGGGAGTCTCATCTGCTTGTCAACCCAGACTTTTCCCACAAGTTGAAAATTGTGGCGAGAGGCTTTACAATGGAGCGGCTGACGCAGAGTCTCGGGCTCTTGGACCAGGCTGAGAGAGGC
>JARRRH010000637.1:0-2528 GCA_037380925.1 Deltaproteobacteria bacterium
TAAGAAATACCTCGATTACATTGACCAATGTGTGGCGAGCAATTCTTTTGAAGACATTCCCGAAAACCTGGACTGTATCAGAGAAGAACTGGCCAAATTGGAAGAAAAAAAGAGGGAGAAATAGCCCCTCGCTCGCAAGAACAGTCGCATCTCGTCATGTCTTCCTCCTCGGATTTTTTCCTTGTCCTAAAATCCATGGCAGCATCGCGTGGACATCGGATCGTCTTTGCTGAACCATCCTAAAACAAATAAGACGGCCGGTCAAATACCACACCTGCTTTCACGCCATCTTTCCTCTTGACCTGAACCTCCCTCTCCTATATTCTGACAACCACGATCGGGCCGGGTCGGCCGTAATGCTAACAATTCAAAAGGGAGGTGTATTATGGCTGGGAGTACCTACAAGATTATTGAACTGGTAGGAACGAGCAACAAGTCGTGGGAGGAGGCTGCGAAAACTGCTGTAGAAACAGCCGGGGAGAGCCTCAAGGATCTCAGAGTCGCCGAGATTACCAAAATGGATATGACGATCGAAAAAGGCAAGGTTAAGGACTTTCGGACCAGAGTCAACGTCTCCTTTAAGTATCAAAAGTGAAGCCTCCCCGCGGCAAGCCGCGGGGCATCCTGAAAGGGATGGCGGAACTCTCCATAGCCATCAGCCCTCCTTCGCTAAAGCTTCGGCGGGCTCTCCTCGCCATTCATCCCCGTGTAGCCATCAGCCCTCCTTCGCTAAAGCTTCGGCGGGCTCTCCTCGCCATTCATCCCCGTGGCAAGCCACGGGGCATTCTGGCGAAGGAGAGTAAGACCGGCAAAAAACCATCTCTCCATAACCGGACGGCGGGCAGGGGCTTCGTGACCCTGCCTTTTTTTACGCCTCCTGGAAACCGGAGGCACTCGCTGTAAAAGCCGGCTACCCTTCACCGAATCCCTTTGCCTCCCAGGACAAAACCAGGAGGAAGCTCCCCTTGCTCTGCTGGAATTTCTTCTCTTGAATCTTTCCTAAGGTTTTGATCGGATGGCTCCGGCCCACTGAGTATGAAGTGATCCTCCACCCTGGACTTGGCGTGAAACACCAGTCCCAGTTCTTTTGCCCTTTCCTTATAGGATCCCGATGTCAGGCGCAACTCCCCCGTAGGTTCGACCACAATGGCCGACTCCCCTGCAACCGGGCATTTGCTTTCACAATATCCGCATCCGTTACACTTGGCTTCATCAATCACCGGCACGGTCACAGGGTGCCCCTCGTGATACCGCGAGGAAATGGCATTGTAAGGGCAAATCTCGTCACAGATGAGACACCGCCTGTCTTGCTCCCAAGCAATGCACCGGCTCTGGATGATTCTGGCCGTGCCGATCTTGGCGAATTGCTTTTCATCCAATGGCAGAGGACGGATGGCACCTGTAGGGCAAATAAACCCGCAGAGATTACAGCCCTGTTCACAACCTGCCCGACGAGCCGCCACCTTGGGTGTCCACAACCCGCTGATTCCCGCCTCCAACCAAATGAGTTGAAGTGTGTTGGTGAGGCAACCTTTTGCGCACTCCCCGCATCGGACACATCGAGCCTGGAATGCCACCTCCGGGAGTGCCCCAGGAGGACGAATAAGCTTTGAAGAACGCAGAGCTCGTGGCGATTCACCGTTGTGAAGGTGACCCAGATTGGTCATCACCACTGCGGCGGCTCCCATGCCCGAAAGACCGGCAGCCACCGCCCTTCGCCGACTGAGGTCAATTTCCGGAACCGGTGAAGGGGCCTTTGTCGCCGGCTTGAATGAAATCGCCTTCTCCGGACAGATCTCCTGGCATTTAAGACAAATGATGCACTCTGAATGCGCCGTTGTCACAAAATCTTCGGCGATAGCCGCCATGGGGCAAGCACGAAGGCACTTTCCGCAGGAATTGCATGCTTCTGAAACCACTCTGCGGAAAAGGGGCTTGCAAGAAAAAAGAGCCAGAATAGCGCCCGCGGGACACAGGTTTCGGCACCAGAACCTCGGTCTGTAGAGGCCGAGGAGGAGCAGGGCCAAAACCAGCGCCGCAACAAAAAGGTTGGTGTTGAAAACGGGTACGTTGAAACGGGCGAAGGTGAGGCTGTCCAGACCGAGCAGCGGGAAGACAGGACGGAAAGTATCCAGGAACAGGTTTGCCGTCATAACGGCAATGGGGTAGAGAACAAAAGAATAGAAACGCGTGATCAGGGAGAGGGGAGAAAAAATAAACACGGAAGAGATGCCGACCAGACAGGTGGCGATCACCCCAAGGAGAAAGAGGTATTTGAGGTTACGGTACCTGCCGGAAGCTTCGAAGCTGTTCTTCCGGTTCCTTCTGCTCCTGTTGCTCAACCAATCCGCAAAATCGATGGTCGCACCCATGGGACAGATGTAGCCGCAGAAGAACCGGCCCAGAAAAAGGGCGGTGCCAACAATCATCAGGGCCCACCCAAGACGAGGGATAAAGGCGCGCGCGGCGGCCATGGTGCCCAAGGACAGAAGCGGATCCAGTCGAAGGAAAAGATCCACGTCTAACCA
>JARRRH010000638.1:0-2607 GCA_037380925.1 Deltaproteobacteria bacterium
TCTGCCCCCTCCGCATTCCCTTCGACAAGCTCAGGGCTGCGGTTTCCCCCAGAGATAAGTCACGAAAAGACGGCGCCCTCTCACCAGTCACTTCAGAAAAGGCTTCCTCCCTGAGCCCCTATGGGTGGGGTCACCGGATGCCTCCTGCTTTACGGGAAGAGGCTTAGTTGCGTTTATCGGCCACCCCTGCACCACAGCTCAAAATTTGGGGAACAGCTCGTCAATGTCTGAGCGCGTGGAGGGCGGCGCCCAGAGCACCCACGATTTGCGGTTCCTCGTATACATGAATGGGCCCGCCGAGCTTCTCCTCCATGAACGCCACCACACCGCTGTTCTTGGCCACCCCGCCGCTCATGGTCACCTCACCGTGAATCCCGACCGCTCTGACCATGCTCCACACCCGGTTGACAATGGCCCGGTGTATGCCCCGAAGGATCTCCCCCTTGGGATGATTCTGGGCCACCAGAGAAACCACTTCACTTTCCGCAAACACAGTGCAAACGCTGCTGATGCGCGCCTCCCCAGTGCCTGCCAGAGAGAGGGGACCCATCTCGTCAAGAGGAACCCGGAGCTTTGCGGCCATGACCTCCAGAAACCGGCCCGTGCCTGCCGCACACTTGTCGTTCATGGTGAAATCGAGCACCTTGCCCCCGGCCCCCACCCAAATTACCTTGGAGTCCTGGCCGCCGATGTCGATGACCGTTCCTGTTTCCGGATAAAGCGCGAAAGCGCCCAGGGCGTGGCAGGAAATCTCGGTGACTCTTTTGTGTGCGAAGGGAACCGACACCCGTCCGTACCCGGTGGCGACGATAGCCTTGATGTGATCTCGTTCCACGGCCGCCTCTTGCAGAGCCTCATCCAAGGCCTCTTCAGCGGCCTCTGTGCTGTTCGCCCCGGTTTCGATGATGCTGGATGCCACCATTGGTCATTAGTCATTGGTCATTCGTCAATCATCGATCGTCAATCCCTAGTACTTAGTTGCAAAAGTTCCCGATATGTCATTTCGACTGAAGGGAGAAATCTTTTCCAGTGCTATCAAAGATTTCTCAGTCACTTCGCTCCTTCGAAATGACACGGTTATTAATGCAACTGAGTATTAGTCCTCCAGTGCTTCAAAGAAGGCATCCAGCCTGGTCCTCGCCTGCTCTTCAGAGTACGCTCGGGAGTCGGTAATATCCGCTTCAATAATGACCGACGGCACGCCCAGGCGGTCCATGAGGAGTCTTTTCAGGTCGTACTGGCCGACCGAGTAAGGCTTACAGCTTCTGGCGGAGTGGATGACCAATCCGTCCACCTGATAATCCTTGATGAGACGTTCCATGAGTCTGAGCCGGCTGTCGAGGTTGTTGTTAAGAATCACCAGGCTGTAGGTTTTTGCCATGGATTCAAAGGGGTGCCCCTCGTCCAGATAGGTCGTGGTCTGAGCCCAGGCATCCGTGTAGGTGGCGGTCACAAAGCTCATGCCGTGCTCGGCAAAGAGGTGCGAAAAATCCCGCATCTTATACCAGACAGCAATGTTGTCCCACATCAAGCGCTTGCGTTCCTCCTTGAGCGCCCCGATGCCCCGGTCCACCCGCTCCTTGAGCTCGTCCAGGAGCATGCTGTAGTAATTGAGGGCCACAGGCAATCCCCTCAGGGAAACAATGGGTGCCATGTGGGCAAAGGCATCGAAAATGGTCATGGGCGCAGGCCGTGCCTTCATGGTGGCCAGAACCTCGCCCCACACGAGAGAGGTATCCCTGGCTAAGCGTATAATCTCCTGAAAGCGCTCCTCATGGAAATCCCTGCCCGAGATCCGCTCCAGATCCGGAATCATTTCCTCGAACTGACGGACCATGTAGGAGACGTCCACCTCATTGATATCCTCGAAATTGTACGGCGTATCGAAAAGGATAAGCGGAATGTTCCAGGTACGGGACAGGGTCTTGAACCAGTAAACCACAGTCTGGCAGATGTTGTTGGAAGCAAAGAGAAGGTCCGGTTTGGGAAGTTTTCCCACCGGTGTTTTTCCAGACAGGCACACTCCCAGATCAATGCGCGCATAGGAGCACAGATCCTGATGATACCCGTGCTCCTCGGCAACGGCACAAAGCTCGGGCCCCATTCTTTGGGCTCCGCAAAGAGCGCCGTGATTTTCAGGGTAAACCGTGTAGTAGCCAAAAGGCCTCAAGATTTCCACAGGGGCGCCGCTCGTCACCCAGGCCACCGGCTTGGCCCCTTCCGCGTACCGGGAAAGGAAGTAGTGCCGGCTCATAATTTCTTTTAGCCTGACGTTGCATTTGAGAGGAGGATTGAAATAAGGGCTGGGTTTCCTGGTGCGCTTTTCCCTTTTCACCTTGGACAATCTCATGAGCGCCGGCGCACCCACATCCTTCATCACATGGTAACGAGCAAGTCGAGGTAAAGACATGTTTCCTTCCAGTTGGCCGCTATGTCAACATTTCAATGAAGGCTTCCAGCCGCGTCTGCATCTGCCCGCTCAAGCCTTGATTCAACTGGGTGTCCATGACCAAGGTGGCCAGGCCGTGGCCCTTCAACGCTTCAACCAACTGGGGCACATCGAAAAGCTCCGGTTCACAGAACTTGACCACGGTAAAAATCACCCCC
>JARRRH010000639.1:0-3482 GCA_037380925.1 Deltaproteobacteria bacterium
GGGTTCTTTGGTAAAAAAAGGAAAATAGCTCGAGAACAATATAAGCGATATGTATCTGAAGGGATAGAAAAGGGTCGCCGGCCTGACCTTGTCGGAGGGGGTCTGATAAGAAGCCTTGGTGGTTGGGATGAGGTGAAAGAGATGAGGCTGAGCGGAGGCCATCGCATCAAGAGCGACCAGCGAATATTAGGGGAGAGCGATTTTGTAAGGGATGTCCTTTGCGGATCGGAAGAGCAATTCTCCAGGAAATATAGACTCAGAAGCCTGGGCTATGATTTTGAAAAGGTTGTTGAGAGGATCTCCAGGTTGTTCCAAATGGAAAAGGAATACATAACCGGGAGAGGAAGGCAAAAGGACCGGGTCCGGGCCAGGGATTTACTTTGCTATTGGACTGTGGTTCAATTGGGGATGTCTATGGTGGATTTGGCGAGGAAATTCGATGTGACGCCTGCCGCTGTCAGTTATGCAGTTCAGCGAGGAGAGAAAATGGCCAAGCAAGAAGGTTACCAGTTGGAAAGTTGATTTATTTGCCTATTTAAGGTCGTCCCCTTCTTGCCCAATTGAGGGAATCATTGGAGAGAGTAGCAAGAAAGTTTAGGGAGTCATGGTTTGTAGTTAACAAAATATATTTGTTCATTTTGCTCCTTCTTCTTTCCGCAACAAAACCAGCTCTACTCTTGGCTGGTTTGATCATTCCTGTGGTACTTTATATTCGCGGTATTGTAAAAGCAAAGGTTCCTATAGAGCCTAATGGAACTTTTCATTATCTAACCTATAAATATAAGGAGGTTGGGAACACGCTTCTGAAACTGGATATTTGGTATCCAAACCAGATAAAACATGCTTATCCTCTCATATTCTTCGCCCATGGGGGTGGATGGATTTCGGGCTTTCGGAATCAACCAAACAATGTTTCATGGTGTAAGTTCCTTGCTTCAAGGGGTTTTGCAACAGCCTCTATAGATTATCGTCGTGCCATGCGAAACAGTATGGAGAACATATTGACTGATTATGGCGATGCACTTGATTTTGTTAAGAACGACGCTGAAAAGTTAAGAATCAACAAGGACGATATTGTGCTCATGGGTTTATCAGCAGGAGGTCATCTTGCTCTTCTCTATGCTTCGTACCACACTTTTATGAATCATGAAACGAAACTGAAAGGGATCAAAGGAGTTTGTGTTTATTATTCTCCGTCGGATTTAAGGGATATATTTGGAAAAGAACAGAAATCCCTGTTAGCTCGTTTTGCCACGATGGTGACCTTAAAAGGTATGCCCGATAATAAGCCTGAACTCTATGACTACTATTCTCCGATAGAATGGATATCTGAAAGAATGATTCCCACACTCGTGGTTCATGGCAAAAAGGACATGCTTGTACCATATAGATCTTCAATTAACCTTGTCAGGGAACTTAAGTCTAAAAAGATACCTTGCAGATTGCTTCTCCATAAAGAAGGGGGACATGGTTTTGAGACTCACTTGAAAGATTTCCGGACGATAAGAATACTTGAAGAGACGGTCAGGTTTATGAGAAGACTTGTTAAATAGTTCGGATCAGGAAATGGCACTTTCTGGTTACGCTGATTTCGAGATGTCAATATTTCCGATGCCAATTGTAGACATTGGGACAGTTAGGAAGAATGAAAATCGACTTTTCATATAGGAAAAAAGATATAATCTCCGACTCAGGATATATCTTCAAAGGGAAACATTATCGGTGCAGCTATATACGTTTTCCAACATTGTATGAGAGGCCCGAACAGGGCACGGAGACCGTTGAACTGTACAATTTTCAGCCGAAATCAGAGATACGGGCTTCATTAATGATACTACATGGTTTAGGCACTTCAAGTCCAGAGCTGCCCGTTTTGTGAGGAAAATTATTCACGACGGGTTCAAAAGCGAATACTACCTCCATGATAAAAAAACGCTCTACAGGGTCTATAAGGAACAACTCCCCTCTGTCAAAAAGATGTCTCTCCATGAAATATTGAACAATGAAGAACTCCATCCGCTCTTCCGAATAGACCCTCTTTCGTATGCTCATCTGCTGGATAAATCAAAATGTGCCTTCATAGATGCTCTATTTGATCGCTCATTACCTTTTCAGAGTAGAAGGCTGCTTTATAAAGAGATGGTAGGAACAGAAAGATATATCATCCCTATTGGCCACGTAACCTGGCTCCCACTTGAATACCTGCTGGCAAGATACATAACGCATAAAGTGCATGTCTATGACGGCAATGTGGCAAAAAGACTCATCATAAAGGAAACGGTGGAGGATCCTTTGGATGATTTCTCAGAATGACGATCTTGAAAAGGGCGCATTCTCAGAATGGGGAGCGGGGACGTGAAGGAAGGGGACGTCCATGAAATAATAACTTGACAGATCCAATTTCTGCTTGATAGATTTTCTGTATGCCTCGCCAAGCCCGAATAGATGCTCCAGGTGCCCTGCACCATGTCATGGTTAGGGGAATCGAGCGGAGAAAGATATTTATAGACAACAAAGACAGAGATAATTTTGTCGAACGCCTTGGCGATATCATTAAAGAGACCTCCACCCCTTGTTACGCGTGGGCTTTACTCTCTAACCACCTGCATCTTCTCCTCAGAACCGGCAATCATCCAATAGCCACTGTCATGCGCAGGCTTTTAACCGGTTACGCTGTCACCTTTAACCGTCGTTACGGGCGGCACGGGCATCTTTTCCAAAACAGGTACAAATCAATACTTTGCCAGGAAGATCCGTATCTTCTAGAACTGGTTCGGTACATTCATCTGAATCCTTTGAGGGCAAATTTGGTTGAAAATTACTCAAGCCTGGGTAGATATAAATATTGCGGTCATGCCTTTATACTTGGGAACAAAAGGAATGCTTGGCAGGATGTTGATTATGTGCTCGGGTTCTTTGGTAAAAAAAGGAAAATAGCTCGAGAACAATATAAGCGATATGTATCTGAAGGGATAGAAAAGGGTCGCCGGCCTGAGCTTGTGGGAGGGGGTCTTATCAGGAGCCTGGGAGGGTGGTCTGAGGCGCGAAAACCTGGTAAAAGCGCAGGGAGGCTTAAAGGAGATGAGCGGATTCTCGGGGAAAGTCAATTTGTTTTAGATACCCTTAGAGAGTCATCGGAGAGATTTGAGAGGAGATATGAGTTAAAGGGGCGAGGTTATGATCTTGACGCGTTGGCTGAACGTGTTGGAAAGATATTCGGTGTGGAGCCGGAAGATCTATATTCCCCTGGTAAATATAGAAGACTTATAAAACCGAGAAGTGTATTTTGCTACTGGGCGGTGCGTGAACTGGGCGAAACGGCAACATCATTGGCAAAAAGATTAGGGCTCACCCAACCCGGGGTGAGTAAGTCGGTTCTAAGAGGGGAGAAGATAGTGAAAGACATGGATCTTCAGTTGCTACAAGAGTGAAGTTATTATTTCATGGACGTCCCCGTCCTAAGGGAAAGGTGTTAAGCCGAT
>JARRRH010000640.1:0-4576 GCA_037380925.1 Deltaproteobacteria bacterium
GCGCTTCCGGGTCCACCAGCCCGGTAATGTCCAGGACCCCTTCTTCCGTCAATTTGTGAAACCGTGCCCTGACTGTATTTTCCGACAGACCGAGCTGGTCAGCAATGTCCTTGAAAGAGCGCCTGCCCTCCCTGAGGTTTTTAATGATGTCCAGATTGGTGTTGTCGATCTTCATATAACAGGGGACCTCAGAAGGCAAATGGGTTATGGTTGATGAAACCACTGCGTGATTTCATCCAACGTCCCGCTTTGCGGGACTTTGAAAACAGCATCCAAAGGAGGCTTGGAATTTCTTTTCTATGCTCCGACTCATAGAACAGATTGATGTTTATGTCAATATGTTTTCTAAATTTTGGTGATATCTTCAAAAATATGGACTTTCTTCTTGAAAAAATCAAATTGTGCTGATATTTGCATTATGGCTTAAGGCAAAAGGCTTAAGGTAAAGAAAATCCAGAACAACGCACCTCATACCCCGAGCCTTACACCTTGCGGCTACGATCTCTCTAACTACAAATAGACAGGACGTGGAGGAGGTTGCAAGCAGATGGCTCAAAAAATTGTTGTTATCGGCGCAGGGCCCGGAGGGTATGTGGCGGCCATAAGGGCGGCCCAGTTGGGGGCGGAAGTCACGGTCATTCAACAGGAGAGGGTAGGCGGCACCTGCCTGCACTGGGGCTGCATTCCTTCAAAGGTTATGAAAACAACGGCCGAGCTTCTGGACAGATGCCGTCGGTCCCAGGAGTTCGGTGTTGCCGTCCAAGGGGACCTTTTCCTTGATATGAAGGCCCTCATGGCACGAAAAGAGGCCATCGTAGAGGACCAGGTCAACGCTATTCTCAAGTTGTTCAACCACCACAGGATTCGTCACCTCAGTGGTTATGGCACCATCAAAGGGCCTGGGCTCTGTGAGGCCAAGCTCGCAAACGGCTGTTTGGTGGAAGAGCCGTGGGACGGCTTGGTCCTTGCTTTGGGGTCAAAGCCTCTCCAAATCCCGCACCTCCCTTTTGACGGCGCCCACATCCTTTCCAGCAACGACGCTCTAAAATTGGAGGACATTCCTGAGTCCTTGTTGATCGTGGGAGGGGGAGTGATCGGATGTGAGTTCGCTTTTATTTTTTCCTCCCTCGGATCCCGGGTCACCGTGGTAGAGGCCTTCTCTCGCCTGCTCCCTCTTCCCTCTGTGGATGAGGACTGCTCCAAGACAATCCAGCGGGAAATGAAAAAACGGAAAATACGGTTCATGGTGAACAGGACCGTACAATCTGTCGATATAGCCGGGGGCAAGTGCCGCGCCGCCATTGGCCCTTCTCCCTACGGAGCACGGTCTGGGGAGAAAAACCAGAAACCATTCACGGAGGAGACAGATAAGATTCTTGTGTGCATCGGCCGTGAGAGCAACACCGCGGGAATCGGCCTTGAAAAGATCGGGGCAAAGGTGGACAATGCGGGCTGGGTCATGGCGGATGAGCACATGGAGGCGGGGATTTCTCACATTTACGCAGTCGGAGATGCTCTCGGGCCGTCAAAGTTTATGCTGGCCCATGTTGCCACGCGAGAAGGCTTGATAGCGGCGGAGAACATCACGGGTGGGCGCCGGACCATGAACTATGACGTGGTGCCCGGCGTGATCTTCACCACGCCTGAGGTGGCCAATGTGGGTCTGACTGAATCGCAGGCAAGGGAAAAGGGGCTTGCGGTTAGATCGGACAGCATGCTTTTTCGTAACCTCGGGAAACCCCATGTGATCGGTGAGATCGCCGGTGAAGCAAAAATCGTTTGGCACAAAGAAACCGGAAAAATGCATGACAAGTAGCGCCAGCCGGTGAGAGGAAGACACGAGAGCAAGGGAGGTTGATTGATGAGTGAACTAAGACGAACGGGACTCTACGACAGGCATGTGTCCCTGGGTGCACAGATGGTGGAGTTCGGCGGCTGGGAGATGCCTGTTTTTTACCCCACAGGCATTGTGGAAGAACATCTGGCTACCCGCAAGGGGGCCGGGCTCTTTGACGTCTCGCACATGGGTCGTTTTGTGGTTCAAGGGTCCGGTGCATTGCCTTTTTTGCAGCATGTGCTGACAAACAATGCCGAAGCCCTGGACCCACGGATCATCGGGGCGCAGTACACGCTGATTTCAAACCGACAAGGCGGTGCTGTGGACGATGCCTACCTCTATCGATTCGACGAGGGGGGATATCTTTTGGTGGTCAATGCGGCCAATGCTGAAAAGGATTGGGCTCATTTTCAGTCCTATCTTAAAGAGTTTAAGCATGTGCAAGTGCAAGACCTCACAGAGGATGTGGTCATGCTGTCACTGCAGGGTCCGGAGTCGCGAAGGATTATGGAGGAGGTCATTGAGTCCGGTTCTCTTCCTGAGCCCATGAGAAACACCGTGAGTATGGTCCGCATTGCGAGGGCGCAGGTTAAGGTGGCCCGTACCGGTTATACAGGAGAGCCGCTGTGCTTTGAGCTTTTTGCAGAACAAAAGGCGGGTGCTGTGATCTGGGACAGGTTCCTGTCTAAAGGCGCCACACCGGCGGGCTTGGGAGCAAGGGACACCCTTCGTCTTGAGGCCGGCTTGGCCCTCTACGGTCACGAATTTTTGAAGCCTTGAAGCGAATCACGTTCCGTGACTATTCCATGCGTGATGCCCTCCCCCGGCTCATCCAACCGGTGGCCGTGGCGGGCAGAGGGGTGGCTAGGGCGGGGGCAAGGGTCTTCAAGGACGGCAAGCACGTGGGCTATGTGACGAGCGGCACCGTGGTTCCCCTATGGAGGGTCGAGGGCGAAGGCCTGCTTTCGGTTCAGACAGATCAAAGGCAGCTCCGTTCCATCTGTCTGGCGTACATGGACAGTGATATCGTCGAGGACGACAGGGTGAGCATCGAGATTCGCGGCAACGGGATTGATGCGGTGGTTGTGCCTTATCATTTGCGCAATGACGCTCCGCCCTATGCCCGCCCTATCCTGTTTGATCACGAACTACCTCAAGAACAGTTCCCTCCCGGGGACGCGGCTTTGAAGGTGCACCGGATCTTGGAAAAGACCGCGGAGAACACGATGTGGAGACAGCATCAATGCATCAACCTCATTCCTTCTGAAATGACTGCCTCACCCATGGCGAGGCTTGCCTCCATCATGGACCCATCTTTCAGGTACGCGGAACATCGCAAGTTGAAGGCCTTCTATGATGCGGATATCTACTATTACCAGGGTACGGACTTCATCCATGAAGTGGAGCGCATGGTGGAAGAGGAGATGTGCAAATTCATGAGTTGCAGGGAGGTGGAAGCGCGCCCTGTGAGCGGCCAAATGGCGAATATGGCCGTTTTCAGTGGCATGGTGGATTATATCAACCGAGCGGATCGCAAGGCCGAGCCGAGGCGAATCCGGCAGGTGATGAATAACCACATCGGCAAAGGCGGACACCTGAGCGCCCAGCCCATGGGGGCGTTGCGGGATTTTGTAGCCAGGGACCCTCACACGGAGCGCCCGGCCGTGGTCAACTTTGCTGTTCAGAGGGACAACCCTTACAAGATTGATGTTTCCGCCTCAATCGATCTCATCGATGAATTCAGACCCGAGTTGATCATCTTCGGAAAGAGCATGGTTTTGCATAAAGGTTTTGCATAAAGAGCCTGTAGCGGACATTCGCCGCTACTTGAATGACCAAGGAATCGACGCTCTGGTGGTGTACGATATGGCCCATGTGTTGGGACTCATAGGGCCCCACTTCCAGCAGCCCTTTGATGAAGGGGCTGATCTGGTGACGGGCTCGACCCACAAGACGTTCTTCGGCACCCAGCGGGGCATTGTGGGAAGCCGGTACGAAGAACAAGAAGAACGATACGAGCTCTGGGAGGCCATTAATCGGCGTGCATTTCCCGGTTCGGTATCCAACCATCATCTCGGGACATTGGTGGGATTGCTGGTTGCCGCTTATGAGATGAACTATTTCAAGGACCAGTACCAGCAAAAGGTGATCAGAAACGCGAAGGCCTTTGCCAGAGCCATGAAAGAGTGCGGCCTGGACGTGGCGGGTGACCCGGAGATTGATTTTACCGAGACCCATCAGGTGGTGGTGGAGGTCCATTATGCTCAAGGTCCGGAGATTGCCAGACGATTAGAGAAGAACAACATTATTTGCAACTACCAGGCAAGCCCCGATGAGGAGGGATTCACGGCATCCGG
This sequence comes from Deltaproteobacteria bacterium, assembly GCA_037380925.1. Classification (GTDB taxonomy): domain Bacteria; phylum Desulfobacterota; class DSM-4660; order Desulfatiglandales; family HGW-15; genus JARRRH01. The sequence goes on from JARRRH010000640.1 coordinate 4,195, forward strand.
AGCATTGCGCATGGGTGTGGCTGAGATGACGCGCTTCGGCATGGAAGAGGAGGACTTCGGAACATTGGCTACGCTCATCCACGATGTGGTGGCCCACGACGCTGACGTCATGGGTAAGGTTAAGGCATTTCGGGAACAATTCCGGGAACTCGGGTTTTGTTTCGGCGGCAAGGAGTATGAAGACGTGTTGCAAAAACTGCACGACTTGCTCTAGGCACGGGTAGCGGAAAACTCGGCGCAGGCAGCGCGGCAGTGGGCAGAGCTTCACAGAGAATTAACGCTCGGCAACAAATCATGTTCTACATAGATACCGAAAAATTGAGGTTGGAATTGGAGGTGGTATCAATAGAATCTCTGTTCATCCACGAGAGAATCCTCCCAC
>JARRRH010000641.1:0-3250 GCA_037380925.1 Deltaproteobacteria bacterium
AATGCGGTTGCCTGCCCTTTATCGTAATGATGGGGCGGGTTCAGACGGGCAAAAAGGGAGAATATCACTTTCATGAGTTTCTCTGAAAGGGAAAGGGAGGCCCTCCATGTTTTCATGTCCACCTGGGAGGTAACCCTTGCAGGGTCATAGATCCAGGCTTCTCCACCGGGCTTGAGGACCCGGTAAGATTCCTTCAGAACCTGGAGAGGGTCTCTCAGCACATGGAGCATCCCCGTGCTGATCACCATATCATAAGTATTGTCGTGATAGGTCAGCCGTGCTGCATTGCCCATCTCAAAGTGCAGTCTGTCATCAAGACCAGCTTTGAAAGCCTTACTCTGAGCCATTTTGATCAGCCTGCGGCTGAGGTCTATACCCACAACGTGAAGCTGAGGAGACCGTTTAACGATCTCAATGGGAAGGTACCCGGGGCCGGTTCCCAGATCCAGGATCAATCCTGCGTTCAAGAAATCGGCTATCTCCTGGGCAATTCCCATATAATAGTCTTCCACCACAAGCCTGGCCGCTTTTTCGTAAAGAGAAGCAAAAGGAGCAGGTATTCTCTCGATCCTCATCCTCGGCCCTACCCGGAATGTTTGGATACCTTATTACCAGAACCAGGGGGAGGAAACAAGGGGAAGGAGACGGCTCTTTGTCTCTTAGACCTCGGCCCCTTTCTTTCTCTCCTTATAAAAGGCAAAAAACGCCAGCCCTGCAGCCACCAACACAACTGTTCCAGTTACATGGTAGGTGCCCGACAACCCTGCCACCAAGGCTTTGGCCGGCAGAGCCGTTATGTCCATGCTTTGGACGCGGGCGGAAGCCAGGGAGATGGCCGTAAAAAGAGAGCCCACAAAGGGGATTCCGGTGGTTTGCCCCAGATTCCTGGAAAGGGCCAAAAGCCCTGATGCAACTCCCAGCCTTTCCACAGGAGCGGCTCCCATAACAGCACTGTTGTTGGGCGACTGAAATATGCCGATCCCCAAACCCAGCGGAATGACTCTTATTATATAGCCCCATGCTGACAACTGTGCGTGAAAGGTGCTGATGGAAAAGCAGCCAAAGGACAGAACGAGTAGCCCGACAAGGCTGATCCCCCGGGGGCCGTACCGGTCGGAAAGGGCTCCAGCAATAGGGGCTACGAGACCCACAGTGGTCGGCACGACCATGAGCAGAAGCCCGATGTAATAGGGCGGATAGCCCAGGACGAGCTGTAAAAAGAAAGGGAGGATAAAGATGCCTCCGCCTAGAACCACAAAGGTCAAAAGCCCCATTACCAAGTTGATGCTGAAAAGGGTGTTCTTGAAAAGCCCCAAGTCTACCATGGGCTGGTCTATGGATCTTTCAAGTACTAGAAATCCCGCTATACCCACCCCAGCTGTAACCAGGAGGGCTTGGACCAGCCCGTTGCTGAAGCCCATGTTCTGGCCGATGGTCATGGCCAGGGCATAGCAAACAAGCGTCACAAGGAGAACAACTGCACCCCGGACATCAAAACGCTGTCGGGTTTCCTGGGGAACGAATGCCGGTACAGAACGGAGCACCACAATGATCGCAAAGATGCACACCGGGACGTTCACCCAAAAAATCCAACGCCAGCCCACCAGTCCCACAATGATCCCCCCGATGGCAGGGCCCATAGCAAGACCCACGGACACGATGCTCCCTGTAAGGCCCAGGGCGCGGCCCCGTTCGGATGCGGGAAATACTTCCACAATAATAGCCATGCCTAAAGCCTGATTGATGACGGCACCACAACCCTGAAGGACTCGAAAGGCAATGAGCCATTCCACAGTAGATGCCCGCGCCCACAGCCAACAAAGATATCCATTTGGCCGGGTAGAGGGTAGTAGGTTCTCCTTTTTCATCCATAACGGAACCAGTGCTCTCGATCTTGAGGAGGAAGCGAAGCAGTATCCCTGAAAAAAGCGCTCAATGAAAGGATCAAGCGCTTAGGTAATAATCTTCCTATTCTTCGGAATCACTTCATTTTTTCTGAGCGGCCGTGATTTTGAGGCAGGACCATGAAAGTCACTTCGAAGGGCAAGTGGTTGAAGCGTCTTCGTCCCTTTCTGGAAAACCCCAGTCCATTGTACCACTTCTGGAGCTCCTCTTGATCCGAGATAATGCCTATCTCTATATTTGAGGCGCCCAGATCCCGAGCCGTTTCCAATGCGTGTTGGACCAAGGCTTTGCCAAAACCCTGTCTCCTGAAGGCAGGTAAGACACCAAGCCGTTCAAGATAGCAAACATCGGAATTCGCCCTTTCAAGGGCTACGCAGCCACAAGGCCTTTTGTCGGCCTCCAGGATAAAGTAGAGGACCCCTTTTTCGAGGGCGGATCCAATCCAGTCAGCCGTGCAGTTGGAGGGGTGAGTGGGACAGTTTTCCGGAGTCAGATTGAAGCGCTCAGCCACATCTGAAAAAGCTGTTCGGATGAGCGAGGTGAGGAGTTCCACATCCCCCACTGTTGCAGCCCTAATCGTGAAAGTCATCTACAGCCCCGTAACTGCATCAGCTAAACGTTGATACGCCTTTAAATCACTAAATCCTTTTCCAGTGCTATCTTATCGCCGAATCCAGGGAATGTGTCAAGACTTGCCCATTCCTGCGCATACAGCATCAACAAAGAGAAGTTCATAGCTTCCTCGCCGCAAGCCCTATTGCCTTTTTGAAAAGTGTTACTAATTTAGGCCATTAGAAGAGATGACCATTTCTAGTTTTGGAAGGGAGGCCAAGAAAAATGGAAAAGGCGCAGGAAGCTATTCAGAAAGAACTGGTCGAAGGCTGGAGGGTCTTCCATTTCAAGGCGTTACGGACGGGTGAAGCCCGCCAAGATCAAGGCGGGCTAGCCTCCCCCCTCCGCTGTTCTCCCTCCCCTTCGGGTCGGGAGCCAGGGGGTCCCCCATTCCGTAGCGCCGTTGAAATGACGAAGACATCCCGCCAGTCACTCAGGAAACCCTTTGGGGCCGTCTTTTTCTGATGAGTCGATGGTTCTTCTTGTCATTCGTGCTCATTTGCCGGATGAACCGAAAAGATGACCATTTCTGGTTTTGGAAGGGAGGCAAAGAAAAATGGAAAAGGCGCAGGAAGCTATTCAGAAAGAACTGGTCGAAAGTTGGAGAGTGTTCGTGGATAATCTTGAGAAGTCCCTGGATCTGCTTGAGCAGGAGATTGATTTCACGTCCAAAATGGCCGATGCGTGCACCGCTGAATGGTGTCAAGCCACTGAGCATACATTCGATGAAATC
>JARRRH010000642.1:0-2928 GCA_037380925.1 Deltaproteobacteria bacterium
ATCTCTATGAACGGGGACGCTTGATTCAGGTCTCTGAGGAGCATTCCATTGAAGCAGAGCAGCGAAGTCTGGGCATGACCAACCCAGTCGGTTCCACGAATCCTCTCATGAGAAACGTGCTGACCAGGGTCCTGGGACTGAGCGAAAAGGTGACCGACTACACAAACCCAATCAGACCCGATGCAGGGGACCAAATTCTCCTTTGTTCCGACGGTCTTGTGGACTATGTTCCTCTCCAATCCATCAAGACGGTGCTCGATGACCCCTCTCTGTCCCGTGAACGGAAAGTGGATGCTCTTGTTGACGAGGCCAATCGCGCAGGTGGAGGTGATAATATCACCGTCATTCTCGTGGAGGTGATGAAAGAAGGACCATGGCACAAACTCAGAAGAAGGATGACCGTAAAACGGTGACCGTGCAGCTACCATGAACCTCCTCGGCATCGATACGTCCTGTGACGACACATCAGCGTCAGTTCTTGTGGACGGCCGCCGTGTTTTGTCCAGTATCGTCCATTCCCAGGTCAAGCTCCACCACCCTCACGGGGGCGTGGTCCCTGAACTGGCATCCCGAGAACACCTCGGAAAAATTGTTTCCGTGGTCAATAAAGCTCTGGCCGGGGCAAAAATCAGCATCCAGGACTTAAACGGCATCGCCGTTACCGTAGGCCCGGGCTTGATCGGCTCTCTTCTGGTGGGCCTTTACTTTGCCAAGGCTCTGGCCTATGTTCAGAAGATTCCCCTGGTGGGAGTCAACCACCTGGAAGGTCACATTCTCTCTGTTTTTCTGGAAGATACCCTGCCGCCTTTCCCGCTTGTAGTCCTTACGGTTTCAGGTGGCCACACCTGCCTCTTTCATGTCGAAGATTTCGGTCGCTATACACTCTTGGGCCAGACCCTGGATGATGCGGCCGGAGAGGCTTTTGACAAGGTTGCCAAGATTCTCGGGCTCGGATATCCAGGCGGCGCGGTCATAGAGAACCTGGCCCGCTCCGGTGACAAACACAGCATCCCTTTCCCCAGAGCCCACCTCGGGCCCGGTTCACTGGATTTCAGTTTCAGCGGCCTGAAGACGGCCGTGGCTCTTTATGTCAAGAAGTGGCGAGGAAGCAAGAGTGAGAATAATCGGCCGCAGATGGCCGACATTGCCGCGTCCTTCCAAGAGGCAGTCATTGACGTTCTCGTCCAGAAGCTGATGCAGGCGCAAGAAAAAACCGGGGTCCGCGCGGTGGTCATCGCAGGAGGTGTGGCTTGCAACACTGCGCTGAGGCGCAAGCTGAAAGACACGGCTTCAGAAAAAGGTGTGGCCGTTTACTACCCCCGTCCCGCCTATTGTACGGATAACGGCGCCATGATCGCCCTGGCAGGGTACCACCGTATCATGCATGGTGAGCGGGCCGACCTCTCTATAGACGTAAGGTCAAGATACCCTGTGGAAGACCTCGCCCCTTTGAACAAACCCGATACGAAGCCGAACATTTAATTCTTGAGATTCTTCCGGCATGTGAACCACTGGCGCGATCGGAGGAGGCAACGTAAGAAATGGCAAAAGCGAAACCTCCAGGACAGTTAAGCGGTTTTCGGGTCAAGAAGAGATTGGGTCAGCACTTTTTGAAGGACCCTTCGATCATCGACAAAGTGATCGCCCGAGCCGGATTTGACGCATCTTGCACTGTCGTGGAAATCGGCTCAGGCTTCGGCGCCTTGACTCTTCCCTTGGCCAGATCGGTGCGGCACGTCCTGGCTGTGGAGAAGGACCGCCAACTGATCGCACTCCTTCAGAAAAAGATTTAAACTGATTCTAAACCGGAATCTTATAAGCCGTGCTGTACTCACCTTCCAGCGCGAATTGGCCCGGCGATTGACGGCCGGACCGGGGAACAAGGAATACGGCGCTATGACTGTCTTGGTACAGTACCACACCCGTGTGTCGCCTCTTCTTGAGATTGCTAAGGAGGCCTTCTATCCAAAACCGAAGGTGGGCTCCATGGTTTTGGAACTGGATTTCACAAAACCTTATCCGAACCGGGCAAAGAACGAGAAGCACTTCAAGAGGGTGGTGAAAGCCGCCTTTGCACACAGAAGAAAGACCCTGCTCAACGGCCTGAAGGGAGCCGGAGCCCTTCCCACTCCAGATATCCTGCGCGCCCTTAAAAAATGCGGCATCGAGCCCGGAAAGCGTGCGGAGACATTGGATATCGACGATTTCCTTTGCCTGAGTGCCTCCCTGCCCCTCCTTGACAAATGAAGACCCCAATGCTAAGGGTAACCGTTTTGCAGGCCCTCTTTCGCGGAGACTCGAGGAGATGCACCACTACATCGTCATAGAAGGCCCCCTGGGAGTGGGTAAAACCAGTTTTGCCCTTTTGCTCGCTGAAAGGATTAAGGCACAGACCCTGCTTGAAGATGTAGAGGAAAACCCCTTCTTGGTCGGCTTCTACCAGGACCCAAAGAAGTTTGCCTTTCAGACGCAAATTTTCTTCCTCCTGAGGCGATATCACCAGGCCGGGGAAATGGCCCAGCTAGACCTTTTCAACAGGACCACCGTATCCGATTATCTTTTCGACAAAGACAGGCTGTTCGCCCGGGTCAACTTGGATGAGAAGGAATTCTGGCTCTATGAACAGCTTTTTCAAATTTTAAAGAAAAGAATCCGACCGCCGGATCTCGTGGTGTTTCTCCAGGCGAAAACAGAGGTGCTCGTTGAAAGGATACGAAAAAGGAATCGGAAAATTGAACGGTCTATAAGCCACAAATACCTCGAAAGGATAAACCAGGCCTTCAATGAATTCTTTTTCCACTTCGCCGACTGCCCGCTCCTGGTGGTCAACGCTTCGGAGATTGATTTCGTCAACATACCCGAGGACTTCGAAGACCTGGTGCAACAGATCGTAACCATGAAATCGGGAACTCAATATTACATCCCCAT
>JARRRH010000643.1:0-1775 GCA_037380925.1 Deltaproteobacteria bacterium
AACTCAGGGTCTTCGACAGGATGGTGAGTACGTCGAACCATTTCGTGCTTCGAATTTTTCTTTAGTCTGACTTCTGAGGTTCTGCCCTCTGTAGCTCTGCTTCTACCGATACCTAATACCCAGTACCTAGTACCTAATACAATGGGTTGCATCCTGTATATGACAGGCAAAACCGATGTATAAGCCGGCTATTCTGTTGCTATTTTCAGGAATTTGGGGTGAAACCATGACAACGAACAACCTGAAAGCCGAGGCTTGGGATTACCCGGAGCTGTGCGATCCTGAGGCGATCGAAAACCAGAGGTCAGAAATCAGAGCCACAGAAGTCAGAGGACAGAGGACAGACGACAGAAAAAATCTAAAGTGAGGTAATCGTTAAAACTTCAATCTCTTTTTTCGTGTTTTCGTTCTTTCGCGCTTTCGTGATAATCTTTTTGCCGTTACGACTTGAACGACTGAAGCTCTGAGGCTCTGACCTCTGAGGTTCTGGTTTGTTCAATTCCTAAATCCCTGAATTCCTGAATCATGAAAATCTGCGTTCATCTGCCTGCCTTGTTGAATCCACGAAGTGGCAGCGTAGCGTATTCAACTGGGGCGTCCCATAAATTCTTCAATTCCTAAATCCTCCATTCGCCAATCGTCAATTCTTGATCGTCCCCTACCCTCCATCCCCTATTTCTCCCCAAGAACCGCTTTATTTTCCACCCCCTCAACTGATTTTTCTTGACATTCCAACGGGTTTCCCTATTCTAAAAGCATCGGTTTTCTAGCCACTTACCCTGTTCAGTCACAGCCTGCACAAGCTTGGAGCAGTCAGTAATCGCCGGTAAAACCGGCAGTGGTTACTCATCATCCCCGCTTTTTCCTTCCGCCGATAAGGGGGCCGAACATGTCAGAAACCATCCATTCACCAGAGCCTGACCTAAGGCAAGACAGCAAAGCCGCGGAAAATGAGCTTGCGGCCAAGGATAAAGACCTTGCATTTGCAAGGGCCGATGCCGTGCAAAGGGCGAGGGCATTCGAAGCGGCTTTCTCCTCTGTGGCTGAAGGCATGGTCGTTTATGATGCCTTGGGCCAACCTGTAATGGCCAACCCTGCTGCCGTGGCTGATTTTGGATTCGACCCTTCCAAATCCGATCGGGCAGGCGCTTTGCAAAAACTGGCCGTCCGCTATCCTGACGGGAAAAAGGTGCCACTGGACAAGATGCCCTCTTCAAGAGCCTTGAACGGAGAAAAAGTGGTGAACGAGCGCTATATTTTTACAAATGGGAAGGGCATGGACCAAACCATTCTTGTTTCGGCGTATCCCCTGGTGAGTAGGGGGCGGATCTCGGGTGCGGTATCTACGTCGCGCCATGTCACGGAACTGGAGAATCTTCGACAAAACATTCAATCCCTTTCAGAGGAATTGAAAGGAGCCAACGAAGATCTTCGGCGGGAGAAAAACACGCTTCGCACATTGATAGAACATGTGCCGGATGACATCTGGTTTTGCGATGCTCAGGGGAACGTGTCCTTGGCCAACCTGTCAGCACTGGAAAGCCTGGGTTTGGGAAAACATATTCCCAACGGGCCCCTTTCAGATTTTGCCTCGGAACTCGAAATATACAGCCCGGGTGGAGACCCTATAGCGCTCGATCAACTTCCTCTTTTCCGGTCGCTCCGAGGAAAGACCGTAAAAGGATTCGAGGAAATCATTGTTCATCCCAAAACCGGGAAGAAACTCTACCGCGCGGTGAACTCCGCTCCGGTGAGAGATTCGGCCGGGAATATGC
>JARRRH010000643.1:1880-3063 GCA_037380925.1 Deltaproteobacteria bacterium
AGAAGCGCTTCGGCAGAATGAAGAAAAGTATCGAATGATCCTCGAGAACATGGAGGAGGGATACTACGAGGTCGATCTTGCCGGGAATTTCATCTTTGTGAATCCGGCTTTCGCCGGGATGGGCGGATACTCGGAAGACGAACTCATCGGCACAAACTACGCTGAGTTCTCAGATCCCGAAAAGGGAAAATAAATATATCAAGCCTTCAACAAGGTCTATGTGTCAGGAGAACCGTTCAAGGGATTCGACTGGGAAGTGATCCGGAAAGATGGAACTGTGTTTACCACGGAAATCTCCATATCCTTAATGAGAGTTGAGAAAGGACGTCCAATCGGATTTAGAGGGGTCGCTCGAGATGTGACGGCAAGAAGAAAAATGGAAGCCAGGTTCAGGACGGAAAGAGCCCGGTTGGAAACCATCTTGGAAAGTGCTCCCGTGGCTATTGTGGTGGCCGATGAAAAGGGGCGAATTATCCTGGCAAATGAAATCGCTGCCGAACTTTACGGAAGGCCCGTTCCTTACGGAGAGGGGTTCGATAGTCATCACAAGCTTTGTCTCTGTTACCCTGATGGGAGACCTTACAACCCCAATGACCTCCCGCTCACCCGATCCGTCCTTCACGGAGAATCGTTTTCAGAAGTGGAGATAGCCGTGATCTGGCCTGACGGCACGCGAAAAGACTTGCTGGCCAACTCCACGCCCATTAAAGACGCCAAAGGCGATGTGATCGGGGCCGTGGGCGCTTTCCAGGATGTCACGTCCTTTATGGCCCAGAGAGAGGACCTTCGGAACATCAAGAGAGAATTGCAAAAGCGCGTGCATGAGAGGACAGCCGAACTGTCCCACTCTAAGGAGATCCTGGAAACCATCATCAATCACATTCCCGTCATGCTCTGTTTCTATGAAGCCAACGGACAGGTTAAATTGATCAACCGGGAATTCGAGGACCGCATCGGGTGGAGCCTCGATGAAGCCCGGGCCATGGACATCATGGAAGCCTGTTATCCTGACAAGGAATACCGTCAAGAAGTCTGGGGATACATGATGGAGGCCAAGCCGGGATGGCGAGATTTCAAGGTCACAAGCCGGGATGGCAGCATCCTGAATAGCTCGTGGGCCAATAACAGGCTGTCTGACGGAACACGCATAGGCATCGGAGTCGATATTACGGAGCGGCTTGAA
>JARRRH010000644.1:0-3241 GCA_037380925.1 Deltaproteobacteria bacterium
GTTCAACCCCACGTATTCCTCAGCCCAGACCCTTTCGGCCAGAACCCCCCATGCTTGAGCGTAGCGGTCCATATCATCGGATCGGGTTGTATAAATCTCCTCGGCTCCGGTGTGGGTGAATGAAGGCACATTCTTGCGGATTATGTCGCGCATCACATGGGGATTGTCAATGATCATGCACGGTCTCAAGTGATTCTGGTTATGAGGCTGTCTGGATCGAATGTCCCGGAAGAGTTTGCTGTTCAGGGCTTGGACCAAGGACGTGTCATGGATGTTGTCCACTGCGATGTGGGTATATACACAGGGCTCCACGTCCCCTCGGGCATTAATATGAAAGTACTTTCTTCCACCAGCAATGCAACCATCTACATAGGGGCCGTCGTTCCAGAAATCAAGAACAAACATGGGTTTTGAGTTTCTAACTTCGAGCACGCGCCGCCTTAGAAGGTCGCGCTGCTCCGGGGTGACCATGAGCGAAAAATCAGCTCTTCCGTTTACCGGGATGTAGAGAAAGTACATTTGGGCCACCGAACCCAGACCGATCATGCGGTCAATGAATTTATCAGAGCTCACCACCTCAACATTTTGGCGAGTGACTGTAGCCGAGGTCCCGATAATAAGACCCGCCCGATTGAGATGCTCAAAGGCCTGCATAATCTTTTTGTAAACGCCCTTTCCACGCCAGCTGTCCGTTTCCTCCTCGTTCCCTTCAATGCTCAGCACAGCAGCCACATTCCCCAGATCCGCCATTCTGTCAGCCCTCTCCTGAGTGAGCAAAGTTCCGTTCGTATAAACTTGGAAGAAAATGTCCGGGTGATTCTCCATAAGCTCGAACAGATTAGGATAGATCATGGGCTCACCGCCCAATATGGTCACAAAATAGATTCCCAGTTCCTCACATTCAGTGAGCACTTTGTGGGCTGTTTCCATGGAAAGCTCCGACCTCATGCCATATCCCAACGTGTAACATCCGCGGCATCGGAGGTTACACTTCCAGGTGGGGCTCAAAATAAGGATAAAAGGCGGGCGAAAACCGTGCTTTTCCTCCCAGTAGTCTCTTTTCCGGCCCCCCAAAAACCAGGCATGTAAGAACAGCGTATGGAAAAGGCGTCTCCGGTTTTCTTCAGAGAGCCTGCTTATAACCCGATGAAAGAGCTCTCGCGCCGGATGATCTTCTTGCTCCAGGAACTCCCGGACCCTTATAATAGCTCCTTTGACCTCAGGGTCTCTTGTTAGCTTTTCGCCCCACTGGGTCAGTTGAACGAATCTTTCCTCTGAAACCGAGCTCAGTAAATCAACGATTTTTGATGCACTGTAATAAAAGCCCCGATCCTTTAAGTTTTCCCAGCGCTCCATCACAACACCTCCTTTTGAAGATAGAAATTTTGCGCGAGATTCGAGAGACAAGGACTAGCAAAGGATCCGCAGGTACACACGAATAGGGTACTTGATAGACTGGATTGAGGGGATTGCGGAATGGGTACCAGGAATGACACCGCCAACTCTCTTATTGAAAAATGATAACAGCCGGGCCAGAATTCCTGTCGATTGCGTCTAAAAAGAGTAATCAAATCCTCCTGCTCTCTGAGAAGCGTCGTCCGAGCAACAGGGCGATGTCTGAGAAACCTCAGAAACACAGGAGCATTTAGGCGGTTTAATTGGATACCACCACGATGAATCTTGTGATTTTCGCGATGGTTTAACAACAACCTTTCCCCCCGCGGCTCTTCACTGGAATAACTGGATGCAATACGCCATTATCACCAATCCCGTATCCGGGAAAATGGGTGTGGATCAAAAACGCGCGGCGCTGGCGCCGGCGGCGCAGATTCTGAAGGCTGAAATTCACGGGCTCCATACCACCACCTCGGACGAGTTCATTCAATGTGCCCGGGAACTGGCCGGTCGCTGTGACGTGCTGGTGGCTGCAGGAGGGGACGGGACCCTCTCCGATGTTATCAATGCAGTGGATACCTCTCGAATATGCATAGGGTACCTCCCTCTAGGGAGCGGGAACGCATTTGCTCACGCCCTCAGTTACAAAGGCCGTTTGGTCGACACGGCAACCCGAATTCTGGAAGGCGAAATCCACGAATACGACCTCGTTTCCTGTGATGGAAGACGGCGAGCTTTTACAGCCTCCTTGGGCTTCGAGGGGGCCGTTATCAGGCTCCGAGACCAATATGTGGACGAAGGCATGACAGGAATGAAAGCTTACATCAAGGCCTTGCTTGACGCCTACTTCACCGTCTACAAGAGGACGAACGCCAGGGTTGTTGTTGATGGGGAAGCTTTTGACGTCCCCAATCTGTTGAGCCTCATGGTTGTAAAGCAACCCTATTACGGCTATGGAATGAATGTGGTCCCAAGAGCCCGTTTCGACGACCGCCGCTTGCACATTCTGTGTACAAACGCAGGGTTTCTTTCTGTTTGTGTGGGCATGGCAACAGCCTTCGTGGTCGGAAACCGGGTAGGTCGATACACACAAGGAGAGCACTTGCATGTGGTTGTGGAAAAACCACTTCTCTTGCAGACTGACGGAAACCTTGCTTGGGAGTCCTCTGTCTTTTGCTTTGATGTGCTCAAGAAAGCACTCCGGATAAAGGGCTGACTTCTGCGGTTCCAAAACGCACCGACCTTATTGGATGTTCGAGGCTTAGGCCGTGGGGACGACGAGACCGACCAACGATGATATTGCAGAAGTCCTTGAGCGAGTGGCGGCCCTGCTCCAAGCTCAGGACGCAAATCCTTACCGGGTCAGCGCTTATCAGAAAGCGGCCCGAATGGTCGCCCGTTCCCAAACATCTGTTGCGGAACTGGCAGAGTCCAGAGAGGGAGAAAGACTTGAAGATCTCCCGGACATTGGAAAGAGCATTGCCGGAGCTGTCCGCGAATTCGTCCACACCGCACGGCTGGGCCTCCTCGAACGCTTGGAAGGGCAAGTCTCTCCCGAAGATCTTTTCACCACTGTTCCCGGCATCGGAGATGAACTGGCCAAAAGGATACACGCCCAGCTTGATATCGATACCTTGGAAGATCTGGAGCTCGCCGCCCATGACGGCCGACTGGAAAAGGTGCGGGGCATCGGCAGACGCCGCACAAAGGCCATTCGGGATTCCCTCGAGGCCATACTGAGCCGTTCCAGCAGGCGGCGGGCCAGACGGCTTCGCCAACTGGAAAGAGAACAAGAGGTTCTTGAAGGCAGCCCTCCCGTACCACCCGTGGCGGTCATTCTCGAGGT
>JARRRH010000645.1:0-1719 GCA_037380925.1 Deltaproteobacteria bacterium
GTTGCGAAAAGGACGGCGGCCTCCCACCAGTCACTTCAGAAAAGCCCCACAACCCCCGTATTTATGTCACTCGATGTAAACAATTTAATGCTCCAAGTAGTAACATGGCCTAAGACCCAAGGCATAAGGCGTGAGGCAAACAGTCTTGTCGAGCACCTGGAGAAGCCGGGATGGCTGTTCCCCGAAAGGTGATATGAAGACACGGCTTAAGGCACAAGGCGTGGGGCGCAAGGAACTTTTGGTTGTATGTCCGATTTTCCGCGGGCCTTGTGCCTTGCGCCTTAAGCCAAAAGGATATTCCATAGATTATTCCACGACGCACATACTCATGATACTCCTTGCCTGTCATAGATTGCACTAGAGTCATATTATTCATTGACACAACCCTAATCCCTGTTCAATAGTCCGGGCTATGAGATACATTGCCGACTTGCACATCCATTCTCATTTTTCCCGCGCCACATCCCCGGACCTGGTTCCCGAACACCTTGCCTTGTGGGCTCAGAAAAAAGGCATCACCGTAGCCGGCACAGGCGACTCCACCCATCCCGGTTGGCTGGCCGAACTCCAGGAAAAACTCGTGGAGGCCGAAAACGGCCTTTATCAACTGAAACCGGATTTAGAAAAAGCCATCCGGAGCCGCATTCCCTCCTCTTGCCAGGCGCCGGCACGCTTCCTCCTCTCCGGCGAAATCAGCTGCATTTACAAACGAGGGGGGAAGACCAGAAAGGTCCACAACCTGGTTCTGCTCCCTGACTTTGAAACGGCCCGCAAGCTGAACGAACGCCTCGAGAGGGTGGGAAATATCCGATCCGACGGCAGACCCATCCTGGGCTTGGATTCCAGGGATCTGCTCGAGATGGTCCTTGGTGTGAGCGAAAGGGCCTTCTTCATTCCAGCCCACATCTGGACGCCCTGGTTTTCCCTCTTCGGGTCGAAATCGGGATTTGAAACCATAGAGGAGTGTTTCGACGACCTGACCCCTCATATCCATGCTCTGGAAACAGGGCTTTCCTCTGATCCGCCCATGAACCGCTGCCTCTCTCCCCTGGACGATTATCTCTTGGTTTCTAACTCCGATGCCCATTCACCGGCCAAGCTCGGAAGAGAGGCCAACATCTTCAACACCCCTTTGGATTACGATCTTCTGGTGGAGGCCATGGTTCATCAACAAGGATTTGAGGGGACCATCGAGTTCTTTCCTCAGGAGGGTAAATACCATTTTGACGGCCACAGGAAATGTCAGGTGAAGCTTCATCCCAGTCAAAGCGTGGCATATCAGGGAGTCTGCCCTGCCTGTGGGAAACCGATCACCATCGGCGTTCTTCACCGCATTTACACACTTTCAGATCGGGAGAACCCCAAACTGTCAAAGAAGTTTTACAGCCTCATACCTTTACCGGAGATCCTCTCAGAGATCCTTGGCTGCGGCGCCTCTTCCAAGAAGGTCCTCTCTCTTTATGAAGCGCTTCTTGAGGACCTTGGACCGGAACTGCATATCCTCATGGCGGCCCCCTTAGAGGATATTGAAAAGGCCGGCGGCCCGCTTCTGGCCGAAGCACTCCAGAGAATGCGGCGGGATCAAGTGATCTGCGAGGAGGGCTACGACGGGGAATACGGCACCATACGCCTTTTTAATCCTTCCGAGATAAGTGCGCTTTCAGGCCAGATAGCGCTTTTCCGTGACACGGAGGGAAAACCGACCAACAAGCCTGAAAG
>JARRRH010000645.1:1790-2914 GCA_037380925.1 Deltaproteobacteria bacterium
AATGCTGCGCAGAGGAAGGCTGTGTGCTACGAAGGGGGGCACCTTCTTATTGTGGCAGGACCCGGCACAGGGAAAACCATGACCCTGACCCACCGGATTGCCCAGCAGATTCAATCCGGGATGAACCAGCCCGAACAAATCCTTGCTCTCACCTTTACTAACAAAGCCGCTCGAGAGATGGCTGAGAGGCTTGCCGCGTTGCTCTCTGAAGCGGTTTCACGGCGCATTCGGGTGCGAACCTTTCACAGCTTCTGTTTAGAGGCCCTGAGGAACGAGGCCGAAAAGCTGAACCTATCTCCTGATTTTACCCTCTGCTCAGAATTGGATGCTGCGCTGCTTGCAAGGGAGGCGTTCTCCGAGGCCGGGAAGAGCACCCGGGGTGCGGCCGGATTCCTCAAAGCCCTGCCACAACTGAAGACAGCCCGGCTGAATCATGTTCCCCTCCAAGATCTGGACCCGGTTTTTCAGAGGTATGAGAAAAAGCTCAAGTCACTCGGCATGCTCGATCTCCACGATTTGGAGGTGGAGACGGTGAGGCTTTTTCAGGATCATCCGGATGTCTGTATGAAGTACAGTTTTCGATTCCCAGGAATTTTTGTAGACGAATATCAAGACACCAACCCTCTCCAAGTCGCCCTGCTCAAGCTCCTCGTTCACGGGCCTTCCGATGATTGTAAAGAAAAATCTTCCGTTCGTGATAAACGTGATTCTCCTTACGCCTTGCCTGCCCTGAGCCGTTCGGCTCCGAGCCCTTCGGTCATAAGCTCAGGGTCGAATGACTCCCGGCCGAGGGGCTTGGTCGAAGGGGACCTTACGCCTTGCGCCTCTTTTTTATGCGCGATCGGCGACCCTAACCAGGCCATATACAGCTTTCGCGGCGCTGAGATCCAAAATTTCCAGCGCTTCAAAGAGGACTTCCAGGGGGCTGCAGAGATCTCCCTCTATGAGAACTACCGTTCAGCCCAGACCCTTCTGGACGGAGCCGCCGCCCTAATGGAACAGTCGGAAGCGCTGAAAGGCCATAGTCCAGGAGGAGATTTCATCCGTATCGCCCCTTGCCGCACCAGTGCAGAAGAGGCAGAAATGGGGGTGGAGCAGATCGAAAAACTCATCGGCGGGACCTC
>JARRRH010000645.1:2941-4713 GCA_037380925.1 Deltaproteobacteria bacterium
GTTTCCTCCCATGAAGACGGAGAAAACGTCAGCTTTGGGGATATAGCGGTTCTCTTTCGCCTCAATGCCCAGGGAGATACCTTTGAGGAAGCCTTTTCTAGGGCCGGCATTCCCTTTGTCCGATCAGGGGAAAAGCCCCTCATCAACCGACACCCGGTCAATGTGGTGTGGCGTTTTTTTCAGGCCCTGCTCTACAGAGAAAAAGATTATTATACCAGGGCCTACCTTGAGCTTCCGGAGATAAAAAATAAGGATGGACGAGAGCTGCTCAACGAGTTTGTATTCGAAGGTCCGCTTCCGGACCTTGTAGATCAGGCACTATCCTTGCACAGCTTTGAGAACCTTTCCGATGACGCCGCGGACGCCCTACGCCGGTTCAAGAGGATTTCCAAGGTCTTTGATGACGATTTAGCTCCCTTCCTGGACGCCCTTTCATTGGACCGCGGCATCGACCACAGCGCATGGATCGGGGACCGTGTGGCGCTCATGACCCTCCATGCGGCCAAAGGGCTGGAGTGGCCGGTGGTTTTCATCACGGGATGCGAGGACAAGCTTATGCCGTGCACCCTTTTTGGCGACTCCAACGAATCAGAGGAAAGGCGGCTCTTTTATGTGGGTATGACCCGGGCCCGATCGAAACTCGTCTTGTCCCACGTCAAGCGCCGAACCCTCAACAATCGTCCCCTTGATATGAATCCCTCGCCCTTTATCCCCCTGATCCCGGATGCCCTCATCCGGCCCCTGGAGCGCGGCACCTGGAAACCCAAAAAGAAGCCCCACAAACAACTCGGGTTGTTTTAGGTAAGCCACAGACTCACACAGACAAAAAAGCTCCACCCAAGGCGGAGCTTTTTCAACCTGTTGAGATCCTAAAGAACGAACCTCTTCACTTGCGCTTTGGGATATGTAAAGTTGACCAAGAGACCGATTTTGTACCCCGTGGCCTTCAAGTAGTTCAAAAGCTGAGCTTCATGGGCTTTCTGCAAGCTTTCAATTGCCTTGATTTCAAGGATTACTTCGTTTTCTACTACAATGTCCGCGAAATACTCTCCCACCTCGATACCTTTGTATTGAACCTTAATTGGAACTTGACTCTCTGCCCTTAGTCCCATGCGCCTCAACTCAACCAACAGGGCATTCTCATACACTTTTTCCAGAAACCCCGCGCCCAGCACCTTGTTGACTGCGAAAACAGCGCTGCGTATCTGATACGTTAACTGATTAATATCCACGCGAATCTCGCATACAGGATGATTGGGCATATTTTGGCTCCGCATCTTGTGGAGCTAGAAACTCTGTGTCCGTCTGTGTGTGTCTGTGGCTGATTCAAGGACGGTTTTGCGGAAGCGTCAGTGTTTGAAGGCGCGCTGGCCCGTGAAGACCATGGTCACCTGAGGGTCCGCCTCATTGCACGCCTCAATGGCCTCAAAATCCCTTAGAGAACCGCCCGGTTGCACAATCGCCCGGATCCCTTCCTTGATGCCCACATCCACCCCGTCGCGAAATGGAAAAAAGGCATCCGAAACCATGGTCGCACCTGTGAGGCCGCCTTTGGCCTTCTTGGTCTCTTGGTCGATCTCCTCCAGTACGGCTTGGTCTTTCTCGCCTCTTTCAACCTTGAGCGCCATCTCCTTGTAGGGCATGCCGTAACGATCAAAGCAAAGCCAGTCGGCATGTTTGGTGTAGGCCTTGAAAATGGCAATTTCCGCCACCCCCACCCTGTCCTGTTCCCCTGTGCCGATACCCACGGTCACTCCGTCTTTGACGTAGAT
>JARRRH010000646.1:0-3107 GCA_037380925.1 Deltaproteobacteria bacterium
CGGCAATCATTCTTTGCGCCAACTCACGCCCGTCCATTTCAGGCATAATGACATCGGTGACCAGCAGTTGAATCCTGCCGGCGTGTTCCTCGGCCAGTTTCAAGGCTTCCCCGGGGGTATTGGCCGTCAACAGGGTGTATCCCAGGCCATGCAGAATCTTCCGGGTCAGCTTCAGGAAAGGCAGATCATCCTCGACCAGCAGAATCGTCTCTCCCTGCCCGGCGGGGAGGATCGCTGTGTCCTTTTCCGGGATTCGGGCAAATTCGTCTTCATGGCGAGGCAGGTAGATGCTGATGGTGGTTCCATGGCCCGGTTCGCTGTAAACATTGATGAACCCGTTGTTTTGTTTGACGATGCCGTACACCGTCGAAAGGCCGAGACCCGTGCCTTTGTCCACATTCTTGGTGGTGAAGAAGGGTTCAAAAATATTCTCCAATATCTTCTTTTCCATTCCGCAGCCATCGTCGCTGACGGCCAGGTGAACAAAATCACCGGGCTTTGAGCCGGGATGCGTCGTGCACCGGGCTTCATCGAAGCAGGTGTTTTTGGTTTCAATGGCGACCTTGCCGACGCCCTTGATAGCATCCCGGGAATTGACGCACAGGTTGGCAAGGATCTGGCTGACCTGGGAAGGATCGATCATGATTGGCCATAAATCGGTTCCCGGCGTCCATACAAGTTCGATATCCTCTCCAATGAGGCGCCTGAGCATTTTGAGCATATTCTCCACGTTGACATTCAGGTCGAGGATCCTGGGAGCGATGTTCTGTTTCCTGGCAAAGGCCAGCAGCTGACGGGTGATGTCGGTGGCATTGTGAGCCGCCTTGAGAATTTCGTCCAGATTGGCCCGCAGCGGGCTGTCCGGTGCCGCCTCGTCAAGCGTCAGTTCGGCAAAGCCGATAATGACGCTGAGGGCATTGTTGTAGTCATGCGCCACTCCGCCTGCCAGGCGGCCCACGGATTCCAGCTTCTGGGCCTGCTGGAGCTGGGCCTCGATCTTTTTTACTTCGCTATTATCGCGAAAAATCGTCAATTTTGAAATGGATCCATCCAGGTGGAATATGGGCGAGTTGGAAACCTGGTAAGTCTTCTTGTCTTTCGGGCTGACGATTTCCGTCTTGACATGTTCGCCGTTCATCACCCGCTGGTGGACGCACCAGGGGCATTGCTCATCGAGCCCGTGTATCGCATTGCTGCAGCGCTCACCGACCGCGTCATACCCGACCCGTTTGAGCATGGCCGAATTCATATAAACGATATGAAAATCGTCCGAGCAGATATAGGCCGCGTCGTCCATGGCCTCCATCATCGAACGGTATTTTTCCTCGCTCTCCCTGAGTTCCCGCTCCACCTGCTCCCGCTCGTTGATGTCGTTCGAGGGTGCGCTGTTCAACCAACTGCTTTAGATAGTCGCGGTGGTTCCGTACTTCTTCTTCGGCCTGCCTGCGTTTTCCACCCGCATAAGCCACATACCCGCAGCCGATGGCCGCAAGGACCAGCATCACCGCATAAACCGGCAGGAATCTGCCCAGACGCGGAGCGCTCTCCAGAGATGGCCGTCCGGCAGGGATATGGGAAACGAGTTTCCAATAGTAGGCCGTACCTTCCAGCATCTTCCGGCTCGGCGTGTAGGGCTCCCCGGAGCCGGTGCTGGACACCTGGGCTTCCGTAAACGGTCTTATGGTCGTATAGGTGTACATGCCGTCCGCCGTTGAGAACTGCCCCGTATCGGACCGGGAAATTGTTTGCCACGCCTCCGGATAGGTCCTTGCGAATGTCCGGTCCTTCTTGCTTTTATACATGAAGCCCCATTCATCGTCCTTGTTCGGGTCGCGGAGAAAATATCCTTCGGAATTCAGGAGCAGAACTTCGCCAAGGCCGCGTTTGGCGATAACATCCAGGGTATCCAGCAGGTGGGCGCCCAGGTAGTTGAGCAGCACGATGCCCCTTTTTCTGCCCTTGCTGTCGAAAACCGGGGTGCCGAAACGGATCATGGGTTTGATGGGCTTTTCAAGCTGCCCATGTTCGATATTGAGGTCGAACGGCGAAACAAACACTTCACTTTCGGCAAGCCCGAACGTGTCCTTGAAATAATACCGTTCCCCTTTGGGCTGCAGGTTCCGAGGCGGGACGATGGCCGGTGCACCGTTATTGTAGTTTATGCGCAGGATTTCCATTCCGTGTTCATCCAGAAACCGGATCTGGTCATATATTTTTTTAATCCTGGAAAACCAAAGAAACTCCCTGGCCAGGGATTCCCGGTAGCGGGGCTCGTCATTATCGAGCATCATGCGCAGCTCGTAATGCTTGGATACGGTGAGCACATCGGTCGCAATGGCCTGAATATAGCTGGTCACGACCTCTTTTTCGGTGGTCAGCCGGCTGATTTCCTTATGTTTCAATGCCTCCTGCCGGCTCCTTGCCTCTTGAAAATTCAGGAGGGCGACAATCCCCGCCAGCAAAATCGCCAGCGGAACAAAAAGGAAAAGGAAAGGCTTTACGATCTGCGACATGCTGATGTTTGTTGCGGATGCGGGATCAACCACCGATATTATTTCGTCCCCTTGGTGCATATTCGCCAAATGGTTTCTGAACCTTGTATCCTTGTCATCGATCAGGAGCCTGAAACGGGACCGTCAGGCACCGATTTCATTTTGTAAAGGCCGGCGGAGGGCAATTTCAAAAAATCAGCGATAGATGCGTTGTGTTGGATAGCCAGAAAGTCTGGGAATTGCGATCAATGAAATTGATTATAGGAGATACTTGATAAAATGCAAGCGCCTGAATCGCCGGGACCTTCCGTCACAAGTGAAAACACAGATCGTGTCCGCTATTTTAGCTGGTTATCGGCCACCAGGCCGTTGCAGGTCATAACGCTCAGCGGAAGCTTTCCCGTACCTGTTCTATGAAGACCTGCAATGCGGGCGACACCCATTTGTCTTTATGCCGGATCATCAGGATGGCGGTTTCAAGTTCCTGGTCAACCCAGGGAAGGAGACAGAGATCGCCGGCGGCGAGCTCCTTTTTTACAGCCATCTCCGGAATGAGCGTCACTCCGATGCCCTGCAGGACGCATTGTTTGATGGCCTCAATGCTGTTCAGCGACA
>JARRRH010000647.1:0-2681 GCA_037380925.1 Deltaproteobacteria bacterium
TTTTCCCCCTGGATGATCAGAAACTACCACTGGAAAGGGAACCCCATCTACCCCCTCTTTGGTGCCCATTTTAGTCCGCCCGCAAACTCGGGATCCGCTGACAACCCATGGTTGGATCACGTGCCAGATCAAGGTCTGGGCGTTTTCGTGATCAGGAAAGGGCTGTACAATGAGGGCTGGTGGGAAATTGCGTCGGTGCCTCTCCGGGTTTTTTTCCAAGGCAGGGATGGGAGCCCCAAGTATTTTGACGGCAAATTGAGCCCTTTCCTTCTTTTCCTTCCGATTTTGGCCTTTTACAGGATCCGCGAGGATTCTTCCGATCTGCGAACCGAGAAGAAGGTGATGCTCGCCTTCATTACACTTTTTCTTGGGTTTGCTTTTTTCAGCAGTGACCTCAGAATACGTTACATCTCGCCCACAATTCCTCCTCTGGTGATCCTCTCTGTGCTGGGCCTGCACAAAATGATGGAAAAAAGCAAGGCTGCTTCATCAAGGGTGGCCCGAAGACTGGGCCCGGTCTTCTGGTTAATGATCCTAACCTCTTCTCTCGCTTACAATGCCGTCTATCTCGCGGGTCAGTTCAATTATGTCCGCCCCTTTAAATACCTTGTCGGTACTCTAGATCGAGACGATTATATTAGTCAATATCGACCGGAATACCCCGCTATCCGCTATATGAATGAGCATTTATCTTCGGACAGTCTGACCCTATTCGTGTTCTTGGGCCATAGAGGCTACTACTTTGAAAAAGAATATCGGTTCGGCGAAGGCCTCTTCAGCAATCTTCTTGCGAATGCCCAAAGTGCAGAAGAAGTTCTGGAGGGGCTTCAGGTATTGGGTGCGTCGCATGTATTCATGTATTTCCATTTTTTTGACAGGTGGCTTCAAGATAACTATTTCTTTGGAAAAAAACCCATAATTGAGAAATTTATGTCAGAATATGTTAGAGTAATTTATTGTAAAAATGGATTTGTTGTTTTAAAACTTCTAAATGTCTTATCTTGATTTTATAATCAAACTATGATAAAATCAGTTTCTTTAAAGGGCCTCGCAGGGGGCTTGAACCCATGGAAGAGGAAGAATGGAAAATGAGCGACACTTCAGCCTCTATCATTATCCCTGCTTACAATGAAGCCCAGAATATCGGCACATTGATCAAAGAAATACAGCGGTTGTACCCCCGATTCGAAGTCATCGTAGTCAACGACGGTTCAAGTGATGACACGGGCCTTGTGGCCCGGGACGCAGGGGCCATTGTGTTCAGCCATCCTTACAACATGGGCAACGGCGCGGCCGTTAAGAGTGGGATTCGAATAGCCTCAGGTGATATCCTGGTATTTATGGACGGGGATGGTCAGCATGATCCCGAGGATATTGGAAGGTTGCTGGAGCACTTCCCTGAGTACGACATGGTGGTCGGCGCCAGGGGAAAGAGCAATCATGCCTCGCGGGGTCGTGCCTTGGCCAATGGGCTTTACAACCGGCTCGCTACCTATGTGGCGAAATTCCGCATACAGGATCTTACGTCAGGGTTTCGCGCCGTGAAATCCGATGTTGTCCGCCACTTTCTGTATCTTCTTCCCAATTCCTATTCTTATCCTACGACCATGACTTTGAGCTTCCTGAGAAGCGGGAGGAGCCTCAAATATGTGCCCATCAACATTAGAAACAGAGAGAGAGGAAAGAGCAAAATAAGTCTCTTTCCCGACGGCGTCCGGTTCTTCCTGATCATCACCAAGATCTGTACCCTTTACAGTGAGCCTGTTCGCGTTTTTTGTCGGCTTAGGGTACTATATTTACACATTCCTTGCGTGGAATCGCTTTACAAACATGAGCGCTCTCCTGGTTACGACTTCTGTAATTATTTTCATGATGGGGCTTGTATCGGAGCAGATATCTCAAATGAGGTTCGAAAGAAGCGAGGGTAGTGGGTTTCCATGATGGTCATTCGGGCTGCGCTGCATTGCGTTGCTCCGGTTCCTTCCCTCAACGGATGGGGAAATCCACTGGCTGCATTGGTTTGACATAAGGCATTGCGGACAGGACAATCCATTTCAGCCCCGAACAGCACACAAGACATGCGTTGGGAAAAGGTATCTGACCGAAAGAGGATATTTTGAAAGTCTGCATCTTAAGTAGTTCTTTCCCCCGGTTCGAAGGCGACAGTGCAGGTCCATTTGTGCATGCCTTGGCCCAGCAATTAGTGAAGCAAGGGATCGGGGTTCAGGTTGTTGCTCCTCATGAGTATGGCTGCAAGCGCGCGGAGACATGGGACAATGTGGACATCTATAGGTTTCCCTATTTCTATCCTTTGAAGTACCAGCGGTTGTGTTATGGGTCAGGAATCCTGAAGAACATTGGTCAGGAGCCATGGGTACTTTTGCAACTCCCTCCCCTTGTCCTAGGTGAAGTACTCTTCACGCTGTGGATATTGAAAAAAAGGCATTTTGATGTGTTGCATGCCCACTGGTCTCTGCCGCAAGGTCTAACAGGAGTGGTATGTAAACGTTTGTTTGGCATCCCTCTGGTGGTTACCATCCATGGGTCGGATGTCTTTGGTTTGAAGCATGCCTGGCTGAAGAAAGCTAACGAAGGCGTTATGAAATACGCCGACGCATGCACTGTGAACAGCAACGCCACAGAACGTTTTGTAGCCGAGGCCTCCCAGCGACGTGACATCC
>JARRRH010000648.1:0-792 GCA_037380925.1 Deltaproteobacteria bacterium
ATCTGCAGACCAAGCCTGGTCGCAAAGTAGGCGTGGCCTCACTCGGGCAAGAGGAGCGTCTTGCACTCCAGCCGCTCCAGGTGCTCCACGATCCGGCCCACGAGGGTCTTCATGGATTCGTCGTCGCCGGAGAAGAGCCCCCAGTTGACCCCTTCCCATTGCGTAGACGCGGTGGTCCAGTCTTCCTTGGCCGCGTAAAAGATCCTCCACCAGAACTTCATGTCGTCCGGTTCTCCGAACGGCTCTTTGGAATTGATGGTCACGAAGATGTTGGCTCCCTTCTTGTCCACCGGCGCATAAAAACCAGCCAGGCCTTCATCCTCTTCCAGCTCTTTGGAAAGATCCGCAAGGAGAAAGAGAAAATCGTCCTTCGGAATCCCCAGGTTGTTCCCCCGTTCTAAGTCCATGACCACGCCCTTGTGGATAGGACCCGGGACTTTGTCCCTTTCGCGCAGGCCCCTGGCCCTCCGCATCATCTTCAGGATTTCCACTCCCTGCGGACAGGCGTATTCGCAACGGCCGCAGAGGGTGCAGACCCATGGAAACCGGGAATCGATCAGCTCCTGGTCCAACCCCAGCGCCGCCATGCGGACAGCCTTCCTTGGGTCCATGCCGTCCACGCCCGTCACGGGGCATCCGCCGGCACATGTCCCGCAGGTAAAACAGACATCCGCCCATTCCGGGGCGACCCGCAGTCTGCCCTGTTTTGGATTGATGGTTATCGGCTCCATTAAACAACCTCCCCTAAATAAGGTGTAAGTCATCTCCACTTATCACGTTCCGGCACTTTTT
>JARRRH010000648.1:806-2560 GCA_037380925.1 Deltaproteobacteria bacterium
AAGTCAACGTGTAAAATGTGAAAAGTTTCACCTTCCCGCTCAAACCGGAATCCCGGTCCTCGATCGGAGATGAAAAGACAAAATGGTTAAAATGTAGCTATAATGTAAATAAATTTATTGCCAAAACGCGTAGCGTAGAGTATAAACTAACCTTTAATATCCGTTTGACAAGCCTGTTTTTCGTTCAAGGAAGGTCTTCTCTCAAAACCCAAAGGAGGTAACTGTATGGATTTTGCCCTGACCGATGAATTGCAGATGCTGCGCGAAATGGCGCGCGACTTTGCTGCGGAAAAAATCGCCCCCTACGCAGACGAGTGGGACGAGAAGCATTATTTCCCCTATGAGGAGGCAATGAAACCCATGGGTGAGCTGGGATTTTTCGGCACCGTGATCCCGGAAGAGTATGGTGGAAACGATATGGGGTGGCTGGCGGCCATGATCCTGACGGAAGAGGTCGCGCGGGCCTCCAGTTCTTTGCGGGTACAGATCAACATGCAGACCCTGGGGTGCGCTTTCACCATCTATCGATACGGCTCGGAAGAGATCAAGAAAAGGTACATTCCGAAACTGGTCACGGCGGACTACATGGGGGGCTTCGGAATCACGGAACCGAATGCGGGCTCCGATGTCATGGCCCTGAAGTCCACCGCTGTCGACAGGGGAGACCACTGGCTCCTGAACGGGTCCAAGACCTGGATCTCCAACGCGTCCATTGCCGACGTGCTGATCTATTACGCCTACACAGACAAAGAGGCCCGGGGCAAAGGACTTTCAGCCTTTGTTATCGAACCGAAGAATTTCAACGGCATCACAACGAGCGATTTGGACAAGATGGGGTCACGATCCTCCCCAACGGGGGAAATCTTCTTGGAGGATACGAAGGTCCCTAAGGAAAACATCCTGGGCAAACCGGGAGACGGTGCGAAAATCGTTTTCGGGTCCTTGAATCAGACCCGTTTGTCAGCCGCAGCCGGTGGCGTGGGCGTGGCCCAGGCTTGCCTTGACGCCGTGACCTCTTACTGCCAGGAGCGAGAGCAGTTTGGACAGCCCATCGGGCAATTCCAGATGAATCAGGACCTGGTCGCGCAGATCACCGCTGAGACAGAAGCGGCACGAATGATCGTTTACAAGGCGGCGTGGCAGAAGGATCAGGGTCAGCTGGGCAACACCCTGGAAGTGGCCCAGGCCAAATACCTGGCAGGCGAAGTGGCGGTCAAGGCTTCTCAGGTGGCCATGAAGATCCTGGGCGCCTACGGGTACTCCACGGAGTATCCGGTCGCCCGCTACTACCGGGACGCCCCTACCTACCAGATGGTCGAGGGGTCCAGCAACATCTGCAAGTGGATCATCGCGTTGGATCAACTCGGTATAAGAAAGGCCAACCGGTAGCTCTCGCCGGGAAACGGTTCCTTTCCGCACCCCTTTTCTGAATCCGGCCCGCCTTCGGGTGAAGATCCGCATGGTTGGTTTCCTCGCGAAGAGGGGGCGGTTTCCGGTCTGGAGACGCTGCCCTGCCCCTCACATCCAGGGGACGGCACCTAATGAAATGAGACGGAGGTAAGCATGCGACCTTATTTTGAAGAAATGACCCCGTTCGGGAAAGAGCTTTCCGACAACCAAAAAGAAAACGCCAGAGAAAACGTGGCCCAAATCAAAGAGGTGGAGAAGCAGGTGGCGGAGGCCGTCGAAGCGGTCAAAAATGCCGGAATCCCGGCAGAGGTCATCAAGAAACGGGGCCAAATGACGGTCTGGGA
>JARRRH010000649.1:0-3853 GCA_037380925.1 Deltaproteobacteria bacterium
CAGAGCTTCAGCGGTGATCACGTAAGAGACTAGTAATTCATAAGCCGAGCATTAATGACAAATGGTCAAGCGCCAAGGCCAAAGGAATGACAAAGTCCCAATTCCGAACCGAATAGCTTTTTCCTATTTGTCACTTGACATTTGAGCTCTGGAATTTGACATTCAGGAAGGTGTTTCTAAAATTTCGCGTGCCCCGGTTGCCCTGTTAAATCTTTCGCCCGTTGAATCCTTGCCCCGTGAAATTCCGAGACTATTTCACTGGGGCGGAGGCTATTCAACTGGGCCCGAAGGGCTATTTATCTGGTGTGGCCCATGCAAAACTATGAAGGACCAAACTATTTAACTGGGGTTGAATTTACAACCAGTCGCGACTATTCAACTGGTAACCGTTCAGAACGATGCAATGTGGAGGTGGGGGAGGCCGAGGAGAGATATATCTTTGTTTGGCTTTGATTTGGTGCAACATTCTTTTTCGTGTTTCTAAAATTTCGTGTTTTCGTGATTAAATTGTTCTGGTTGTGTTTTTCCGTTTTTTTCTGATCTCTGAGGCTCTGACCTCTGAGGTTCTGGGGTTAATGATGGATCAATCCCAAGAAATCCTGAAATACCTGGACATGGCCAAAAGGCGCAAATACTGGGTTATCATCCCGTTCCTGGTCGTTCTTCTGGGAGGGCTTGGATACTACCTGAGAGCACCGAAGGTATACGAAGCGGAAACTCTCATTCTTGTGCAGGCTCAGAAAGTTCCTCAAGACTTCGTGCGATCAATCATCTCCGAAGACGTGGAAGACAGGCTGAGGACGATCACTCAGCAAGTGACCAGCCGAACCAACCTGGAGAAAATCATCAGTGAATTTCGGTTGGCGGACAATGTCCATGGATCACCAAGCCTCGAAGGTGTGGTTGAAGCTGTACGAAAAAGGATCAAAATCGATGTGAAGGGCGGACGGGGAGGATCGAGCGCCTTCACAATTTCTTTTCGCGGCAAGGACCCGAAAAAAGTCGCACAGGTGGCGAATGCTCTGGCTTCCAATTTCATTTCCCAGAACCTCGAAATCAGGGAGTCCCAGGCACTGGGAACCTCTTCATTTTTGGCTGACGAGCTTGAGTCTGTGAGGGAGCAATTGATGGAGAAGGAAGAGCAGTTAAAAAAATACAGAGAGCACTACATGGGTGGGCTGCCCGAACAACTCAACACGAATCTTGCCATGCTCGAGAGGTTGCAGGCGCAGTCGGATCAGCTGCACAGCAACATGAGAGATGCTGAAAACAGGAAAATCACAATTCAGCAGAGCCTGGACGAGGCGGAAAAGCGCAGTCGAGAGGTGGCCGTTGACATCTCGGGACAGGGCCAGGAGGCAAGAGATCTGACATCGCTAAGAAACGAACTCGCCTCTCTCAGGGCCAGATACACAGAGAACCATCCGGATGTGATTCGGCTGAAAAAGATTATTGAAGAGTTGGAAACCGCTAAGCCCGACACCACAGGTGGCAAGGTTTCCGGGGAGAGGGTTTTATCCAGAACTGAACAATCGCTGATGCAGCAATTGAGAGATATCGACCTGGAAATTCTCAGCCTTCGAGACGAGATCAGAAAAGTCGATTCACAAAGCAGACTATATCAGAGAAGGGTTGAGGAAACCCCAAAACGGGAACAAGAGCACTCCCTTTTAAACAGGAAGCTGGAGGCGGATATTGCTGTGAGCATGGAAAAGAAGCAAAAGGGAGAGCAATTCAGAGTGATTGACCCTGCCAAAGTTCCAACAAGCCCAATAGAGCCGGATGTAAGAAGGATTTTTCTCATGACCATAGCTCTGGGCTTTGGGTTGGGAGCGGGCCTGGCCTACCTGCTGGAGATGATGGACACGTCTTACAGAGACCCGGACGAGGTTGAAAAAGAACTCAAGGTGCCTGTCCTGGTAAGCATTCCTATCCGGCATACGGAGCGCGAAATCAAAGCGCAAAGGATTAAAGAGACTCTCAAAGCCGCCTCTGTGGCCGTCGGCTTCGCGGTCTGTGCTGTTGGTGTTGTCATCGGCACCAAAGGCGTTGGTAAGACGATCGAGTACCTGAAGACCGTCCTCGAAAAAATGTGAACAGCATAGCGCAAAGCGCAAAGAGCATAGCGCAAAAAGCAAAAAGAAAGAACTCTAGAGCTAGTCTGACGAGGTAGGAGAGACGGTTTTTGGCTAAATTCAGATTTCAAGATTTAAAGATTTGGCAGCTGGCGATTGAGATTGCCAATGAGCTCTTCGATATAGCTGACGAACTTGACAAGAGGAAATTGTACCGGTTTGCGGAGCAGCTAAGAGCCTCTGGAATGTCTATGTCAAACAATATAGCAGAGGGTTCAGGCTCTACGTCGAATAAAGATTTTATCAGGTTTTTGAACATTTCCCGCAGGTCAACTTTTGAAAATGCGAATATTGCGATACTATTGGAAATGAGAAACCTGATAAGCAAGGATACCATGGAAAGGCTTTTGGACCGTCTAGACAAATTATGCAGACAGATTACGAGCTTCCAAGGTACCCTGAATTAAAGAAGTGACTGTATACCCTATGCTTATTTCTGGTTATTAACTCTATGCCCTTAGCGCTATGCGCTAT
This sequence comes from Deltaproteobacteria bacterium, assembly GCA_037380925.1. Taxonomy (GTDB): domain Bacteria; phylum Desulfobacterota; class DSM-4660; order Desulfatiglandales; family HGW-15; genus JARRRH01. The sequence goes on from JARRRH010000649.1 coordinate 2,610, forward strand.
GCTTATTGATCATGTATGAGAGTTTTTACAATTTAACAGAGAAACCGTTTAATTTGACGACGTCGACCCGGTTTCTGTACCTGGGCGAGAAGCACAAGGAAGCCCTCGCCATGCTGAGGTACGGCGTGATGGAACGAAAGGGCTTCATCCTCCTCACCGGCGAGGTGGGCACCGGCAAGCTACGTGGCCTTCTCAGCCTTCAAAAAGTGGGTCCATTTCAAATCCAAGGCCCAATTCCTGGCCACTTTTGAGGGTTTTCTTGGACAATGCCTGGAAAAAAATCTCAACTTCAACTTGATCATCGACGAAGCCCACAGGCTTTCGTTCGATCTTTTGGAGGAAATCCGCCTCTTGTCCAACATGGAGACAGGTGATGAAAAGCTCATCAACATCTTTCTGGTGGGCCAGCCTGAGCTCAATGAGAAGCTGCGCGATCCAAAATCGCGCGCTCTGCTTCAGCGTATTGCCATTCGCTATCACATTCTCCCTCTCGATGCAAAAGAGACAAAAGAATATATGAGCACGCGTTGGAAAGCGGGCGGCGGAGAAAACCTTGACCGGGTTTTTCAGAAGAGTGCTGTCGAGGCTGTTTACAGGTACTCGGGTGGCTACCCCAGAGTGATCAATATTCTCGCGGACAATGTACTTCTCCTTGGTTATTCAAGAGGGAAAAACAAGATCACCGGTGCCATGATCACGGAGTGCCACAAAGACATGCAACTGGAAAGCCCCTTCCCCGAACCGGAGAAGGTCGAGGAATCACAAGGCCCCGATGAATCAACGGACACCGAGGAAGCCCCCAAAAGGCGCCGCTGGGGATGGACGGTCCTTGTGGTTTTCCTGGCGCTTCTCATTTTGGTTGGCGCAGGGATGAGTGATAAGGGAAGAGGCGTCATTTCGCAGTGGATGGACCATGCACCGCCCAAGGTTCGATCCTTGTTTGGCCACTCCAGGCAAGAGCTGTTGGTTGTTCCTGAGCAGAAGGAGCAATATGAGGTCCCCAAGATCAACACGGATCAGACACAGAGCCAGACCGGTGAAGCCTCTCCAGGTCCGGCGCAGAGAGAGGAGGGTGGTGTGGTGACTCTTGCAAGAGCGGTGGAGACCAGGGAAGCGCAAAATCCTCCAGTGCCTCAAGAAATCGAACCCTCAAAAGTCATGGTGGTTAAGGCGGGTGACACGATTCTGGGATTAGCCGTCCAGGTCTATGGAACAGCCAATGAAAGAATCCTTGATTTAGTCCG
>JARRRH010000650.1:0-2961 GCA_037380925.1 Deltaproteobacteria bacterium
ATGAGTTCAATTTTAGCGCTTTGTCGGGAACGCTGGTGAAGACCGGACCAGGCCGGCTTCCGGCTCGTAGAGCCTACAGCTCGGAGAGGAGCCTCGGAACACAAGAAAAGCCCCATGACCCTCGGAAATGCAAACAATATTTTGCTCTCCTTAATAACTGAGTTGATACCCCTCGCTGCTCTGAAGCTTTAACCCGCCAGCTACGATGCCCGTTCGTCTTCGGTCAGCTTTCGGTCACATCAAGCACAATCTTGCCGATGTGTGCACCGGATTCCATCAGCGCGTGCGCCGCGGTAGCCTCAGCACGCGGAAACACCTTGAAGATTACCGGCCTGATCTTCTTCATCTCGATCAAAGGCCACACCTTCCGCCTCAATTCCGCCGCAATGGAACTCTTGAACTCGTCGGTACGGGAGCGTAAGGTCGAGCCTGTAATGGTTAGGCGGTGCAACAGGATTTTGCTGAAATCCACCTCAGCCTTTCCGCCGCCAAGGGTCGCAATGATCGACAGGCGTCCGTCGTCTGCGAGGCAATTAAGCTCTCGCGGAACGTAGTCGCCGGCTACCATGTCCAGAATCACGTCAACGCCCTGACCGGAGGTGAGCTGCTTGACCACATCTACGAAATCTTCAGTGCGGTAATTGATTGCCCGTTCCGCACCGAGCGCTTCGCAGGCCGCACATTTCTCGGCACTGCCGGCGGTCACGAAAACCCGGTTGCCCAGCGCCCGCGCCATCTGAATCGCCGTCACCCCGATGCCGCTCGCTCCGCCCTGAACCAGCAGCGTCTCGCCGGGAGTTAATTGTCCGCGCTCAAAAACATTGATCCAGACAGTGAACATGGTCTCCGGCAGGGACGCGGCCTCGATCGGCGTCCAACCCCGGGGCAGCGGCAGACAGTGACCGGCAGGCGTCGCGCAGTATTGCGCATAGCCGCCCCCGGGCGTGAGGGCGCAAACCAGGTCACCCGGTCGCCATTGCCTCACGTTTTCCGCACACTCAACCACGGTTCCGGCGACCTCCAGCCCCGGCAGATCGGAAGCGCCCGGTGGGGGTGGGTAGAATCCGGCACGCTGAAAGCAATCCGGACGATTAACGCCCGCGGCCGCAACACGGAGCAATACTTCGCCCGCCTTGGGTTGGGGCAAAGGGCGAGTTGCGACTTTCAGCACCTCGGGCCCTCCGGGGCGCGAGATCTCCACCACCTGCATACGATCGGGAAAACTGTGACTCATGGGTTCTGCCTACTCGTTGATGAACGCAATCAGATCAGCGTCCACATCTAACTCTCCCCCCAGGAAATCAGGATCGAATCCCCAGAGGCTTCTCTCCTTCGGCCGGGAATGTTAAGGTTTCTTCCCCGTTATCGCCCTTGCAGCCAAAGCCGTGATTATCCCGTAAGGCACATTTACCAGCACCAGGTAGGAAGATCAAAAACAATGCCAGCACCGGCGCGATGAAGTAGAAGAGACCGAAGAGGTACAGCCGGTTCCATGCGGCCTTTATAACGAACCCGAACGGGATTCCCCACAGCCCGCCCCAGAAGAGCGGCCTGTATATATCAGGCGATCTCAAGGGGATTGGGGCTTTTACCCCGAAGGTTGCGCTAATCCCCAACTCAAAGAGGACGTAGCTGAAAAGAACCACGGCCACTCCTCCTATTACCCCCGCCCCGAAGCAGATGGCCACCCGCTGTCTGAGCGTCAAACCATTTTCTGTCATGTTCAAGCCTCCCTGCGACGCGGCTCACGCGGTTCAATGAATCTATACGCCGGCGTCGTTTCCGCAAAGCAAACCTTTGTTCCCACTTCATTCATAAATACACACTTCAGAAATCAAAAAGAAATTAAGCACGTGTGGGGGGAAACAGTATATAGGGTTGATCCTGTATTTTTTATACGGTCATGGTAGGAATTTTCTAAAGAAGATTGGGAAAATAATGTTCAGGGCCTTAAAAAATGCAGGTCTTCGCTGTATGAGGGCAGGATTTCAAGCGGTTGTCCTGGATCGATGCGGCCTGTGGTTCGTTGCCGACATGGAGGCTGCTTGAGCAGGAATATAATGGAAACAGGTCTGTCACTCAAGCGTTTGTAGGGGCTAGGAACGTCATTTCATCTCTTGTCAAATATATGTAAGGCTTGAAAATCCTTGACAAAAAAGACTCGCTTTGTAATTTTATCTATGAACCTGCTCCGTTTCGTTAACCCTTGCCGGAGAGGCAGTCCTCAGATGGACGGGGCTTATCTTTTCGGATGATGGTCATTGACGGCACAGATCCTGTAAGGTCATGGACTCCTGGCTCTATCTTTTTGAGGCCCAGGCCAAATACTCTCCCCCCCAGAAATACTCTCCCCTTTGTAAAGGGGAGGCGGAGGGGATTTTCTTCTCTCTATATGTTGCATGCGCTTTTCAGTGACGAATTACTGAGTATTTCTACCTACAAAAGAACAGGTATTTCTCCCCATTGTGCAGAAAGATCTTCCCCTGCTATACTTGTTTGACTTAGTGCATGTTTTCATAGATAGGTTGACGTAAGATCCTCGCACCAAGCTTGGAGGCAGGGCTCAAATAAGTTGCGAGAACATATTCACCACGGAGACACAGAGTACACCGAGATGGTCGAATTTTTCGTTTGCCGGGAGAGGACGGCAAACGAAAACCATCAGTCCTGCCTTGGGCAGGACGAAGGTCCACTTTCCCTTTATGAGAGCATTCTTTTTGTCAGGCCATTGCCCTGGCGACGAATGATCTCCCGAAGGGTAAAAAATTGTAATCCACCGTGATTCCTGACCGCTATAGCAAGGCGGGCGGCGACGGCGGGTCCGGCCTCAGTATCATGCGCAAATACACTTGATACTCTCGGGCTCTTGGGGATCGGGTAATGAACAGCGCTGTGTCATGGATATTGTTTGAGAGGTACTTTTCGTCTATCGGTATCTCCCGATAGACGAAAAAATAGATC
>JARRRH010000651.1:0-2835 GCA_037380925.1 Deltaproteobacteria bacterium
GAAAATTTCGGCGTCCTGGGATCGCTCCCCCGGCGGGAGGGGAACACCAAGGATTTGTCAGCGTATCCATTACATACGATAATGCAGGAGTTTGCACGATGGATGAAAAGGTGCTCTCAGCCATGCGGAAACAGGTAAAGGCGGAACCCTATGCCCGGAAATTGGGCCTTTCGTTGATCAAAGTAGAACCCGGCTATGCCCTCGTGGAGATGACCCCCCAGGATGACACCGGGAATATTTTCGGCATGACTCACGGCGCGGCCATCTTTTCTCTCATCGATGAGGCTTTCCAAGTCTCTTGCAATGCCCATGGCACGGTTGCTGTGGCCCTCAACATGACCATCACGTACCACCACGCACCCTCCAGAACGAGCGTGCTTCGGGCAGAGTCAAAAGAGATTCATCGAGGCCGTAAAACCGGGACCTATGAAATCAAGGTGACCGATGACCACCATGACCTGATTGCGTCTTGTATGGCCGTAGCCTATAGGAAGAAGGAAAAGCTTCCTTTTTTGGCGGAGAATTACGCCGCAGATGATTTATGATGTTGACAAATGCGTCTATTTAGAATATGTTATATTATATTGAACTTAGTTCGCTTCGTTAACAATTGGAATAATGGAATAGTGAAATGATGAAATATTGGCTTTTTATCTCCTTCAATGGGAAAATATCTCGATTCATGAGCTTTTAACAAAGACAACACTGTGGGGAAACCCTATGGCCAGGGAGATACTCATCGGCCGTCAAGTTATCTTGGCGAGGGTTGAGGAACTCGCTCGAGAGATATCAGCGGACTATGCCGGGAAAGAGCCGATTCTTATCGGCATCCTCAACGGTGTTATCTTTTTCTTTGCCGACCTGGTGATGAGGATGACCATCCCATGCAAGATCGATTTTATTCGTGTTGCCAGTTACGGTTCCGGCACGACCTCCAGCGGTGCGGTCAAGTTCATCAAGAATGTCGAAATCCCTGTTCAAGGTCAAGACGTTCTCATCGTTGAAGACATTGTGGACACAGGCCTGACGCTCGATAAGATCGTCAAGAGCTTAAAAGAAAAAAATGCGGCTTCAACAAGAATCTGTGCTTTGATTGACAAAAAGGAGAGGCGAGAGCAGCCGGTGACCATTGACTACCGCGGTTTCGAGGTGGAAGAGGGCTTTTTGGTGGGATATGGCCTGGACTATGACGAGCATTACCGGAACCTGCGGGATATTCATGTTTTGAAATGAGAAGGGCATCTGATTTCAGGCCGGATGAGGGCAGTCATGATCATTGAGTGTGAAAAATGCAAATCCAAGTTGAGGGTTTGCTCTCAAATGAAGGATCTACAGTCAGGTGCTCTGTTTGTAAGAATGTTTTTGTGGCCTATCCCCCGGGAATGGAGCCTGTTGAGGAGCCTGAGGAATTGATCCTGGATGATCTTGAAGAAACGGCCGCCATGGAGGACCACCCTCCTGTCTTGGACAAACAGGATTCTCAAGCTGTTGAGCGAATGATGGAGGACGATTTCGAAATGGCTTTCGAAGAAGCCATGGAAACAGACATGGCAGAGGAAGTTTCTCCGGACGAAATCATTGAAGAGGAAGAACCGGTTCGGGCAAAGGAGGTGAGCCCGAAAAGAGAGAGAAAGCTCAAAGAGGCTGAGAAATCCAGAAGAGAAGCCAAAGCCGCCAAGGCGGCGGCGCCTCCGAAAAAGAAGAGAAAAGGATTCCGGCTTGTGCCTGTTCTTCTGGTTGTTCTTATCCTGGTCCTTGGGGGCGCAGCGGCTGTTTATTTCCTCGCACCCCAGCTCATTCCGGATTCCTTGTCATTCTTGAAGCCCGAAAGAACCCAAGATATCGGTGACTTGGGGGTACGAAGGCTTGCATTCAAGTCCGTCTCAGGCACGTTTGTCCAGTCCGAGGAGGCCGGTCAGCTTTTTGTGGTGAGGGGCATGGTAACCAACAACTATCCCCAGAGTCGGAGCCTTGTCCTTGTGAAGGGAACCATACTGGACGACAGAGGTAAACTGGTTAAGGCCAAAATGGCCTATGCGGGAAATGTCTTCTCAGAAAAAGAAATTGAGCAGATGCCCATGGAGCAGATAGACCAGGCCATGAGAAATCGTTTTGGTAAAGGGAGGATGAATGTGAACATCCAACCGCAACGATCGGTTCCCTTTATGATTGTGTTTGAAAACTTGCCCGACAATCTGAGTGAGTTCACTGTGGAGGCAGTCAGCTCTTCTCCAGGGGACTAATCTCTCCCCGCTCCATCACCCTGACAGACGCAAAAGGGGGTCATGACCTATAAGCGTTAAAAAAAGCGGGTAATGATGCTTTTTTTCGTACCGAGGCTCCCGGGCTGGAAAATCCCCCCTTGCCCCCCTTTGCTCAAGGGGGGCGAGGGGGGATTTTATGAAAGGAGAAAGTAAAAACAGGCGCACCTGGGAGAAGGGCACAGCAGTTGCGCAAAGTTCTCCCTTTTGAAAAGGGGAGACACAGGGGATCTTGACGGACAGCTGCCAAATAGGCCAGCCAACTTCGACCTATGGTACCGGTAGCCGCCTGTGTGGGCATATCCAAAGCTCCGTCCTATGGGCGCGGATCATATACTGGCGCATTTATGATGAAGATCGATGGTAAAATATCTCCTGTTCCTCCCGGAAAGATCATCAGAGGCTTTTTGATCCTCATGGTTGTTCTGCTTTTCGGGACCGCGGGCTACATGCTTATAGAGAGGTGGAACTTTCTGGACGCCTTGTACATGACGGTCATCACCATCACCACGGTCGGCTATCGTGAGGTGGGAAACGTCTCAGAGGCGGGGCGAGTGTTTACCATCATCGTCAT
>JARRRH010000652.1:0-4286 GCA_037380925.1 Deltaproteobacteria bacterium
AAAGAGAAAATTTTCGCCCCTTAAGCCGGAAACCGAGAGGGCAGCCGTCACAGCAGAAGGCCCCGGAACAGGCGACACCCGGATTCCCTCATCCAGCACCCGCCGGACCAAGTAAGAGCCTGGGTCCGACACACCGGGCGTTCCGGCGTTGGTCACCAAGGCGACATCAGAGCCGGACTTGAGGCGTTTGACCAGCTCAGGCGTTCTCACCTTCCGGTTGTGTTGGTTGTACCGAACCAGCCTGCCCTTTATCCCATAGTGCAGACAAAAGGCGCGCGTGTGCTGCACACTCTCGGCTGCAATCACGTCAACGTCTTCCAGAACCTTTAAGGCCCTCAGAGTCACGTCTTCCAAGTTTCCTAAAGGGGTGGAAACCACGTAAAGCGTCCCGGCGCCTTTGTTCGCCACCGTGCTCTTCAACTCTTCAACCACGCCGTTGCCCCGAGCAGAATCACTCCTACGCAGTTGCATAAAAAAACCGGGTCATTTCCAAGAAACGAAGCAACTGAGAACTCTTTGATGACACTCGGAAAGATTTCTCTCCCCCGCTTTCGCGGGTGTCGAAATGACATAACGAGAACCCCTACGGTTAATTACTCGCAAAGCTCCGCCCTGGACTCTATGACTTAGAGGTGGTTGCCTAATAGGCGAGGTCAAAGGCGTTTTGCACCACTTCGATCTCCTTCCCATGCCGCCCCAGGTTCACAGCCACCACGTCGAACCGTGATTTGACGTCGGCACAGTGATTCTCCTTCATGTAGACCAGCGCTACTTTGGAAAGCTGGCGTTTCTTTCTCCTGTCCACCGCTTCCTTGGCCCATTCGAGGGATTTGCCTCTTCTTGTCTTGGTGATGCAACGGTAACCCATTTGCTTTATGGTCTTCAGAGCCAAGTCCTCCCCCAGCTTTCCCAGCTCAAGTCTCTCTCTGCTCAACTCAGCTCACCCCCTTGAAGGTCAAGCGATGTAGGGGAAAACAACCGTGCTTCCTTATAGCGGCCCGGTGTTTCCACGTGCCGTATCCCTTATTCTCGGAAAAACCATAGACCGGATACATGTCATGGTACGCCCGCATGATTCTGTCCCGATAGACCTTGGCCACAACAGAAGCCGCGGAAACACTCAGGCTCAGGCGATCGCCTTTTTTCAAACATTTTTGGGGTATGGAAACCGGCACTTTGTGTCTCCCATCCACGAGAAAGTATTCCGGAGCGGGGTACAGGGATAAAACCGCGATCTTCATCGCCTCCAGGGAAGCCTTCAGAATATTGGACTCGTCGATGCGTCTTTGAGAAACGACCCCAATGCCGAGTGCGGTTGCCCTCCGGGTAATGAGCGAAAAAGCTTTCTCCCTCGCCCTCTCCGTCATTTCTTTGGAGTCCCTGACGCCCTCTAGGACTAGCCCTTCGGGAAGAATCACCGCTGCAGCCACAACCGGCCCGGCCAAAGGACCTCTGCCCGCCTCGTCCACACCGGCAATGCGTCTGTAGCCGTCCTTCCGGGCCATGGATTCATGGTAAAGCGTATCGATCTTTGAATTGCCATGTCTCTCGGAGAAGAGGGGGAGGTTGTCGGCTGCTCTCATCAGTGGGGCTTCTAAACCGTGAAATCAGCGTATTTGAACGCTTTGTGTTAATCTCTTGGCCAGCCGGGATAGCCATTCCGCTCAAGGCGATATCTATAGCGTTCAGGGGCGGCGGACTGATCTTTGAAGGTTTGAGGCAAATTCGCTAGGTCCTCTTTTCCTTGATCCGCGCCGCCTTCCCTCTCAGCTGGCGCATATAGTAGAGCCGGCTTTGCCTCACCTTGCCCCGCGTCACGATTTCGACCTTGTCGATGTTGGGCGAGTGGAGGGGAAAGATCCTTTCCACGCCAATGCCATAGGACACTTTCCGCACCGTAAAGGTCCCTCCTGTCCTCCCTTTTCGCTTGCGAATGACGGCACCCTGAAACACCTGAATCCGCTCTTTATCGCCTTCTTTTATCTTGGCGTGGACCCTCACGGTATCTCCCGGCCTAAAGTCGGGCATGTCCAGCCGCATCTGTTCTTTCTCAACGGTTTCAATAACGTCCATACGTCCTCCTGAATGCCCCGCCGGTTATCTACCGACCAGCCTGTCCAATATAATGGCGCCCGCTGACCTCACGGACAAATGATTGTATTCCGTAGGACCCCACACAGGGTCGAGAATGTAATCCGCATCGCGGAAAATCTCGTCATCCAATCCCCACCCGGTTCCCAACAGGAGCAGCACGGGTTTTCCAGAGCCGATCATTCGTGTCGCCTCGGGATAGGTTATGGTGCGCCCGTTTTTACTGGATGCATCCGTGGCGACCACCGCGGCCTTCTCACCCTCCAGCCTTTCAATCTGCTGAAGGCAATCCTCAAATCCTGCTGATCCGTCAGGGGGGTTATCACAAAGAACCGCTTCACCCCATAGGTTCTGGCCAACCTGGACAGATCGTGGAGATCAAAGCTTGTAATCGCTGAGGCGATTCGCTCGTGGTTCTTGTTGTACACCGGATAATGGAGCAACCCCAGATATAGCCGCATACACGTCGATCCCATTGCGATGACGCCCCAACAAAGGGCCCCTTTGGACCAGGGCACCCTCAGTCTTCTGATTTGACCCCGGCCAGCAGGGCCTCATCTTCTTCCGTGAGCTCGGCCTTTTCCAGGAGATCCGGTCTTCTTTTGAGAGTCCGTCTCAATGATTGGGCCCTGCGCCACAAACGGATCTTCTCATGATCGCCCGAGAGCAGAATGGACGGAACCTCCACACCGTTAAAAACCCTGGGCCGCGTGTAATGAGGATATTCCAGCAACCCGTCCTGAAAAGAATCCTCCAGATTGGATCTCTCCCCGCCCAGCACCCCGGGAACGAGGCGGCTTACAGCATCTGCAACGACCATAGCTCCCAGTTCGCCACCGCTCAATATGTAGTCGCCTATAGACAGTTCTGAGCTGATCCAATCGGGAAAATTCCCATGCCGTGGACTGATCAAAGCGCTCTCCCTGGGGCGTGAGGAGAACAACAAGGGACCCTTCGCGGCTCCTCTCCAGCGAGGCGAGGGCCCGGCAAATGGGGCCCGGTTTCATGACCATGCCGTCTCCGCCGCCGTAAGGCCGGTCGTCAGCCTGGCGATGAGGGCCTCTGGCAAAGGAGCGAATGTCGGTGAGGCGGATATCCACCAATCCCCTTTCAACCGCGCGACCCAAAATGCTCTCTTTAAGAAAAGACGAGAACAGCTCGGGGAATAACGTGAGAATATCAAGCCTCATTCAAATCAAATAGACCCTCCATTTCGGATATAATCATTCTTTTCCCGGCCAGATCAATCTCTTGGACCACCTCGTGAATAGCCGGCACAAGAAGCTCTTTTTCTCCCTTCTGAACCACGTAAATATCATTGCTGCCCGTAGGGAGAATATGTTTGAGCGTTCCTAGGGGCTCGCCGGTGTTCAAATAGACTTCCAGGCCGATGAGCTCATGCCAGAAATATTCGTCTTCTGCTTCACGACCGAGCGCGCCCTTGTCAATGAGTATCGCTGCGTTCCGGCAGCTCTCCGCTTCATCCAGGGTGCTCAATCCCTCCAATTTCATCAAGAAATCATTTCTGTGTCCAACAACCGATAACACCCTGTGCTCACGGGTCTCTCCTGACGCAAGCCCCAGAAAAACTTTTCCGGAATTCAAGAAGGTCTTCTCGGATTCGGCGTATGAGCGAATCCTCAGAAGACCTTCCAACCCGTGAGGCCGTATCACCGTCCCCACGAGGAGCAGATTATCAGGAAAGCCCTCAGCCAATAGTTACTCAATAATCTCCAAAACAGATCGCTTGTTAATTTTCGTGGAAGCTGCACTGAGTATGGTTCTCATAGCTCGTGCAGTTCGTCCCTGCTTACCGATAACTTTGCCTAGGTCCTCCTTGGCCACTTTCAGTTCGATGACGGAGGTTTGTTCCCCTTCAATTTCAGTCACAGACACTTCTTCGGGCTTGTCCACCAATGCCTTTGCGATGTAGGCAATCAAGTCCTTCATCTCCATGTCACCTCCATTCTTGAACGCAACGCCATGTCCATTCAAGGTGTCTTCTTGGGAACCTTAAAGCAGTCCTTCCTTTGCCAAAATAGCCCTGGCAGATTCTGATACCGTGGCCCCTTTCTCCAACCAGGAAGTGATCTTATCCTTGTGGAGCGTGACAGCGGCCGGATCCTTCATCGGGTCATAGGAGCCCAAAATTTCGAGGAACTTCCCGTCCCGTGGTGCCTCTGAGTCTGCGGCCA
>JARRRH010000653.1:0-2552 GCA_037380925.1 Deltaproteobacteria bacterium
TGGATGACTGGGGCAAACTGGTCCATCCCGAAGACGCGGAATTGGTTATGGCTGAAGCAGACAAACATTTTCAAGGCCTGGCCCCCCAGTACGAGGTTGTTCATCGTATGCTCCATAAGGATGGAAGCATCCGGTGGTTCCTTGCTCGAGGGACAGCCATTCGAGACGAAAGCGGCAATCCGGTACGGGTTTTGGGATCCGACACTGATGTCACAGGGCGTGTTCTGGCGGAAAAGGCTCTGAAAAAAGCACACGATGAGCTGGAATTGAGAGTTGCGGAACGAACTGCGGAACTGACGAAAAAAAGCGCAAAGCTGGAGGAAGCCAATATCGCTCTAAATATTTTATTGAAAAAAAGAGACGCGGATAAGACAGAAATCGAGGAAAAGGTCTTGACCAATGTCAAAGACCTTATCTTTCCATTTCTTGAAAAACTGAAGACAACCGAGTTGACTCCGCGGCAGGAAGCCTACCTACATACCATTGAATCAAATCTTAAGGATATTATTTCGCCGTATTCGACCAAGATGTCTTCAAAATATTTTAGCTTCACTCCGGCTGAAATCCAGGTTGCCGAATTCGTCAAACAGGGCAAGACCACAAAGGAAATCGCTGACTTCCTCAATTTGTCTTATCGAACTATCTGTTTTCACAGACAAAATATCAGAAGGAAGCTCGGCTTAAACAATCAAAAAACGAATTTGAGAACCTTCCTCTTATCGGTTAAGTGACTGGTCTATACTGTCATTTACCCGGCATTCTTTTGTCATTGATTTCCTAGCCTTTTTATCAGATTATATCAGTTCAAAGCCGAATTAAGTCAATCATCACAGGCGGTTATCTGCTGCCGAACCGTGCAATTACGGCACGAGGAGACAATCCAGATCGTTGAACCCCCACATGTCGTAATAACGTATGGGCACAAGCGATTGCACCGGATGGCTCAATAAGGTAGCAGCAATATTTAACCAAGTCAGCACTCACTATAGCTTACAACAGCAAGGATGGAAGCTTCTCAGTGCCTATTGTTGCGGGCTTTGGAGGCGAGGTGGAGCAGATTCTGCTTATCGATGATGAAAAAGCTGTGGTTGAGGCTGTTGCCAAGGTCTTAAGTCATTTCGGATATGAGGTGACTATTGCCCGTGACGGGGAAGAAGGGCTTAAGTTGTTCAATGATTCCCCAAGCTTCAAGTGCGTCGTCACAGGGATATCCATGCCTAGAATGAACGGCAATGAAGTGGCCAGACACATAAGAGCCTCAGACAGGGCTAATACCCCGGTCATAGCCATAACGGGCTGCCTTGAGGAGGCGATCGAAAGAGGCCTTTTCAACCTGCATCTAATAAAGCCCTTCATGATTCACTGTTTGGCAGAGGCGATCAAATCGCTTGTATCAGAGAGTGGACTGGGACCTCAGGAGGGTCAACTACCTCGGGCCAAATGCTTTTAAGGAAATTGCGGAACTACCTAGGACGAAAAAAATGGAAAGAACGATGGATCCGAACGAGCATTGATTACTTTTTGAATGGAGGAGTAGAGAGAAGGAGTTGGAAAGAACGACGGTCCGGACTAGAGCGAAGGTGCAGTCAAACAGAACGAAGTAAATCCCACGATTCTAAGGATGCAGTTTGACAATAATTCAATAAAGGACAACCAAAAAGAAAGCAAAGTTAAAATCATGACCAAGCTCTATGTTCTAAGCGGTCCCCAAAAAGGATTATCCTATGATTTGAAGGAAGGTCCCACTTACATAGGGCGCTCGCCGGATAATGACATCCAAATCGAGGATAGAACCGTCTCCCGCAAGCACCTAAAAATTCTCCAGGCAGGGAATAAATATTACATCACTGATCTGAAAAGCCGAAACGGCACATTTTTTAATGGGAACTACCTGGCGCCGGGGATCGAACTCCAGATAAAGGAAGGTGTCCCCATCGCCATCGGCATGAGTGTCATCTGTTTGGGTGAAGCTTGTAAAGAGCAAATGCTGTCTTTTCTTGATTCCATTGGTCTTACCAAGGAAACGGGTGAAGAAAGTGGCATCTTTAAGGAACACAAGGAGAAAACAAACCAGAGAAAGCTGGAATTGCTGTATAATGTCTCCGATGTCCTGACGAAAAATTTACCCATCAGGGAAGCCCTACAGAAGATACTTGATCATATTTTCGATCTTCTCAAAAGAATTGACAGGGGTGCTTTCATCCTCCTTGATTCTGAAACTCGCGAAATTAGAGAAATAGTTTTTAGGTCAAAGAGGCCTGCTGATAATCCCAATATGATTTTTTGTCGAGATGTGGTGAACCGGGTGACAACCGATGGAAAACCAATAGCTGTCTCGGACGCTCAAACTGAAGAGGATGAGATTGCGGATACTTTGAAGGTTTTAAGTATTGAGTCTGTGTTGTGCGTGCCCTTGATCAGTGGATCACAGATAATGGGAGCCATCTATGTTGACTCCCTGGAAAGACCGTACGGGTTCCGTGGGGAGGACCTTTCGTTTTTCATGGATCTGAGTCAACGGATAGCCTCTTCCGTGGAAACGGCCCAGTTGA
>JARRRH010000654.1:0-1404 GCA_037380925.1 Deltaproteobacteria bacterium
GATGCGGGCAAACTACGGATATAAAGACGCCTCTGGTGAATTTTTTATCACCATTGACACAGACCTGTGCGACGGTTGTGGTGATTGTGTCGCAGCATGCCCGGCCCGCGTCTTTGTCGTGGCGGATGAAGATCCTAACGATCCCCTGAGAGATGAGCCGGTGGCCCTGGTGGCCGCAGACAAGACAAAGAAACTCAAATATGAGTGCAATCCCTGTAAACCCACTCTGGACAAGCCGCCTCTTCCCTGCGTGGAGGCGTGTAAGGCGGGCGCCATCTCCCATTCGTGGTAGGATGAAATCGCTGTGCGATTTTATGGATGAATTCTCAACAGGACAGTGAATGGATCCAGAAATACCTTCAGGAGTTTGGACAGATGCCCGGAGGCAGCGATCTGGACAACGACCTATTCTAATCCTTTTGATTGTTGCCTACGGCATCTTTTATTTTCAGAACCGAAAACACAGCTATAGGCTTCAGGCTCACGGGAAAACGATTGTCTAAATGAAATCTTCCTAAACCTTACGCCTTTTGCCTTACGCCTTCAGCTTAGGCTCCAATACTCCAATCTTCCTTGAGGTGTAAACCATGCGCATCGGCATCCATCAAACCCATCCCCGTTTCGGGGCCGTTGAAGAAAACGTGGCCCAGGCCGTGCAGGCTCTTCAAGCCGTAGACGCGGACCTGATGGTCCTCCCTGAGCTTTTCAATACGGGCTACCAATTCGTGTCCAGAGCTGAACTCGAAGCCCTTGCCGAAGAAGTACCCGGCGGCAAGACGTGCCGCGAACTCATGACTTTGTCAAAAGCGAAGAACATGCATCTCGTCTTTGGCATGGCTGAAAAAGAGGGCAGCAGGGTTTACAATGCCGCGGTAGTGGCAGGGCCGGATGGATTCGTGGGAACATACCGCAAGGTCCACCTGTTTGCGGAAGAGAAAGAGTTCTTTGACCCAGGAGACACAGGGTTTCAGGTCTTTGACCTGGGCTCCTGCCGCATAGGAATGATGGTCTGTTTTGACTGGATCTTCCCGGAATCAGCCCGGGTTCTTGCCCTTCTGGGAGCTGACATCATTTGCCATCCGGCGAACCTTGTGCTTCACTGGTGTCAGCAGGCCATGATCACACGGTCCCTGGAAAACGGGGTGTTTTCCGCCACTGCAAACCGGATCGGCACTGAGGCCAGAGGCGGCAAGAAACCGCTCATCTTTACAGGGAGGAGTCAAATTCTGGACCCCATGGGTGAGGTCTTAGCCCGTCTTGCCGAGAATGAAACAGGCGTTGCCGTAACGACTATTGACGTGGCGAAGGCGCGGGACAAGAAAATCACCGAACAAAACGACCGCCTGAAGGACCGGCGGCCCGAGTATTACGGCCCGCTGCTCCGCGGGCCGGCAAAAGCGCCTG
>JARRRH010000654.1:1471-2650 GCA_037380925.1 Deltaproteobacteria bacterium
GGTGACCACAGGGTGGGACAAACCCTTAACGCGGATTTCCCCCACTTCTTCAGCCTCCACCATATCTTTGACCCTGCTATAAGTCCTCTGGCTGATGAGTATCTGCCCTGGTTGTGCCAAAGACTCGAGCCGGGAAGCCACATTGACCTGGTTGCCAAGAACGGTGTAATCTTTGTGAGTATCTGAACCGATGCTTCCAACGGTCATGTATCCGGTGTTGATGCCAATACCGAGGCCGAGTTCATGACCGTATTGCAGCCATTCCTTTTTCAGGCCTGACACCTTGCTTTGCATGTCCACAGCCATCATGACCGCGCGCTTTGCGTGATCGTGGAGTGGTATGGGATCTCCAAAAAATATGAGCATCCCGTCGCCGTTGATTTTATTGAGCGTCCCGTCGTAGCGGTGGATGAGGCTCGTCATTTCCGACAGATAAACATCTAAGAGCTGAAACAGCTCCTCAGGTTCCAGGTATTCCGTAAGGGATGAAAAGTTCCTGATGTCCGTGAAAACCACGGTCATCATTTTGCGTAGCGGTTCAGCGCCCAGGGCGCTTCCAAGTGAAAGGATTTTTTCGCTCAGTTTCGGTGACAGGTACCGCCTCAGTTCATGGTATCGCCCCAGTTCTTCGACCTGCTTTTCCACCGTTACCTTCAGGTTCAGATTGAACTGCAAAAGCTCCTCTTTGGCTTTTTCCAGTGCAGCCGTTCGCTCGCTCACCATCCGCTCCAGATTGTTGGCGTAATCGTCAAGAATGTTCCTTGCCTCCAGGAGTTCAGCATTTGCATTTTCCAGTTCGCGATAGGCTATGCTTCTCGCATCGATTGTCTCCCGCAGCTGGTTAATGGTCTCAATGAGTCCCGTTGCAAAAGCTTCATGAGTCCTGCGCAGTCTCAGGAACTGGCCCAGACGGTCTTTCCAAGAAGACTTATCGTATGTGACATCGAATATAAAACAAGGGGCTTTGAATATTTCTCCGGTCCTGAGTAGAATACGATTCTCTTTTCGAACCGTTTCGGTAATGAGAAGGGCCTCCCTCAGATCGTTGGAGTTTTTAGACCCGATTGCCGAAAAATCGGTGTGACGGCCCATGTAAACGGGCCGTCCGTTCAATAATTCAGGTTCCAAGAGGACTCTCTTGCCTATCACACTGGCGTGCCCATCCATTGGGTCCTTGAT
>JARRRH010000655.1:0-2509 GCA_037380925.1 Deltaproteobacteria bacterium
ACGTGAATCCAGACTATCTGCCCAAAAAGCCGAAAGCGCGGCCTGGAAATAAAGAGGAGGGTCTTGATTTGTCATGGCAAGAGTGATTTGTGTAGCAAGCCAGAAAGGAGGTGTCGGAAAAACGACGACCGCAGTCAATCTCTCAGCGGCATTGGCCGCTACGGAGAGGAAGACCCTCCTGGTGGATTTTGACCCTCAGGGGCACGCGACGACGGCTCTGGGTGTCGATAAGGGAAAACTCAACAAGACGGTTTTTCACGGGATTATGGGGCAAGCCTTGGGGCCTGAAATCGTCATGGACAGCGAGTTGGAGTTCCTCAAGGTCCTGCCCGCCCGCACGGAGCTTTTCAGTGCCGAAGTCGCTTTGATGTCCAGGCCGGGTAAAGAGAAGAAGTTGAGAAATTTGCTTGACCAGCTGAGAGACGGCTATGAATACGTGATCATGGATACGGCCCCTTCTCTGGGTCTTCTCGCCATGAACAGTTTTGTGGCCGCCGATGACCTCGTCATTCCCCTCCAGTGTGAGTTTTTGGCCCTGGAGGGTCTCTATTCGATGATGAAATCCATCCAGGTCATCAGGGAGCGGATACATCATGGCCTCAAAATTGCAGGTATCCTTCTGAACATGTTCGAGCCGGGGGATGAGACCTCCCGCAAAATCGAGGAGTCGGCTCGGCGCCACTTCGGGGACCTGGTCTTCCGAAGCGTCATCCCGAGAGATGTGCAACTGAAGAGATCGCCCGAATTCGGAACCCCGATCCTCCTGCGCGACGCCTTGTCTCCTGCGAGCCGGCGGTTCCTGGCCTTGGCAAGGGAAATCATCAGGCAAGGTTCGCAAGACCAAAGAAAGTTCGGCCGTTCGGGAAAGAGAGCAGAACAAGCGGTGACTTGAAAGGAGCGAGATACAAATGAAAATTACCGATTCCGAAACCATAAAGAGCGCTGAACGGGAATTACTCGACGGTATTGTTGCAGACCTGGACTGGAAGACCATCGAAGATATTTTCAGGAAAAACCACAACCTGGAAATTCAAGGCGAAGTGAAGTATAAACGGGGTGACATTTTGGTCCGCAACCATGAGATTGCCTACGAGTTGGACTTTGATGTGAAGGTTTCCGTGAGTATTCTCATGGATCGGAACGGCAACTTCCTGTCCGTTGAGAACCGCGGCGCCCACGAGGAGGGTCAAAAGAGCCAGGGACAAGGCGCGCGGGAGGAAATGAACGGCGGGTACGAAGAAGCTCTGACCGCCCTTGGGAGTGAAGCGTAGAATGGCGGGAAGGCCGCTTGGAAANNNNCCTTTTCCGCTCGCTGTGCACGCCGTTGGGCCAGTAGACGCAAGTCGGCGTCTGTGACCCTTATGGTGGCCAGAACCGCCTTCTTCATTTCGGCCTGGGAAGGCGCCTGCTTTTCTTTCGGCTGCGGCTTTTTCCCGGAAGTCAGTTCCTCATAGGCCGTCCTGAGGTATTTTCCGTACTCCCGGGGGCCCACGGTAACCTGGTCCAACGACACACCCCCTTCTCCCTTTTTCATGAGGTCCTTCAGCTTTTCGGCTTTGAGCTTCTTCATGAACTGCCCCTCTTGGAGGGCCTCCCTGTCCTTCTTCACATCCACGTAGCCTGCCAGGTCGACCTTCAAACCGGGCCTATCGTGGAGGACCTTTATGAGGGTCGCCAGCTTCTCCTCCGCTTTTTTTGTCAGGGCGCTGCTCCCATAGGGGTATACCACATACCTCAGTTCCTCTCCTCCTCCGAAAATGGAGCCCAGGACGGCAAAAGGGGACGACACCGCTTTGAACACAAAACTCTTGAGGGTTTTCAAGATGACACTCCCCAAGCTGAATTTCGGGTCACTGATATCGCCGGTCACCGGGATGTTCAGCTTGATCCGACCCTCCCTGTCCTTCAGAAGAGCGATGACAAATTTGATGGGGACGCTGATGGCATCAGGGCTTTCCACCTCGTTGCCGAGCGTCAGCTGATCGAGCAGGAAACCGTTCTGAGAGTCGAGTTTTCTCTTCACGATGAGGTATCGGAGATCGAGAAAAAGTTTTCCTTTCTCAATGCTGTACCCGATATATTTTTTTGCGTAAGGGTTCATGGGGGTCAGGCCCATGTTTTTCAGGTGGACCACGACCTTCACGAAAAGGTCTTCCGAAAGGGGGCTCACCTTGCCTTTGATCTCCAGGGGGGAGTCGTCATAGAGTTTTCCTTGAAGGTTCACCTCAGCCTGTGTCCCCTTCTCTGAGGATAGGCCCAGGACGGTCCCTCCCAGGTCTGTGAGGTCGGTTTGAAGGGGAGGCTGTATGCGGGAATCCGAAAAATCGATTCGACCCGCGTCAAAAATGACCTTGTCGATTTCCAGGGCGGGCGGTTGACTCGAATCCCCCTGAGCGGCCGCCGTGCCCCCCGCTGTTGACATCGGTATGGTTTCACCATGCGGTTCCACGCCGGGCTCTATCTTGGCCGTGCCGGCCTCCCCGGTCTGCCCGGGAGGCGGGGCGGACCC
>JARRRH010000656.1:0-3090 GCA_037380925.1 Deltaproteobacteria bacterium
TTGTTTTTTCTATCTTCAACTCCCGCTCATGCCAATGCATCAGCATTGGCGACCCGCCATTAATGCGGGATCTCCTGAGCGAACCAGTGCTCTAAGGGAGTTTTTCTGAGATCTCAGAGCCTGGAGTGAGTGAGAGCAGAATGAACTTACTCGCTCAAGATCCCTTGCGGAGCAAGGGCTCCCAATGAGGCAGCATTGGGAGGGGGTGGGAGCCGAGAACATGGAAAAAGAAGCTTGCTTGTTTTTTTCGGGCTTCGGCTTCCACGTGCATATTGAGCGAGCAAGCTTTTCTCTGCGCTCTCCGTGTCTCGAGAGAGCGAAGCGAACGGGCCCGCCCGCCTCGCCTGAGCGTCTCGCGATGGCGGGCAGGTGGTGGGTGTCTTTTTCGTGTTTTCCCGTTTTCGTGCTTTCGTGATAAAGATTTTTGTCTTGCTTTTTGGATTTCATTTGGCATTGGGCATTTGAGCTTTGGAATTTTTGGGATGAACCAAGGCGATCTTAGCTGCCACCAGTAAAGGCAAAGAAAGATGAACTCTGCAACCAAAATATTGATCTTCGATCCCAGCGCGAAGGTTTCTTCCGACCTGGAAAAAGGCCTGAGCGAGCTGGGTTTCCATGCCACCGCCGACTGTGAGCCGGACGGACCCGTGGACGACCTGGCCGAGCTGCGGCCCGACGTCGCCCTTCTTGGCCCCACCCTGGACTGGTGGGACCACCAGAAGTGTTTTCAGAAGCTCAAAATTGTGGACCCGGCCATGCCCATCCTGGTTTTCATGAAGGCAGACTCCACACTGGAAGAAATTTCTGCCTCTATTGAGAATGCCTTGAGACTCCGGAAGGAGTTTCAGATACCGCCGGATTTCCCGATCATCATAGGCCAGAGCCGGAGCGTTCGGGAGGTCAAGCGAAAAATCCAGAGCGTGGCAGACAAGGACGTCACCGTGTTGATAACCGGTGAGACGGGCACGGGTAAGGAGTTGATAGCCCGGTCGATCCACTGGCACTCTTCGAGGAGCAAACGGCCTTTGGTCAAGATCAGTTGCGGAGCTTTGCCCGATGACCTTCTTGAAAGCGAGATCTTCGGCTTCCAAAGAGGTGCCTTTACAGGCGCCCACAGGGACAAGCCCGGCCGTCTGGAGATGGCCCATGAGGGGACGCTCTTCATTGATGAAATTGGAGACCTTTCCCTCTCCCTTCAAGTGAAGTTCCTTCAGATCCTGGAAGACAACTTGTTTGCCAGGCTGGGGGGGACCGAGGACACGGTCGTAGAAGCGCGGGTCGTGGCTGCCACAAACAAGGACCTGTGGCAGAAAGTCAGGCTGGGCGAGTTCAGAAAGGATCTCTTTTATCGCCTGAACGTGTTTCACATAAGGGCCTCCAAACTGAAAGACAGGCCGGAGGACATCCCTCTTCTCATGCACTATTTTCTCACCAAGAATTGTTATACCTTGAAGAGAGACTTTCTGGACATCCCCAGTGAGGTTACCGAACACTTTCAGGCCTACCACTGGCCCGGTAACATCCGGGAGCTTGAAAACGTGGTTCGCCGAGCCGTGGCACTCAAAGACTGGGGCTTCGCCTTTGAGGAGTTGAGGGCGGACCGGACTCAGGAGGAGGACGCCGCCGCCGGCGAGGACCAATTCGAATGGGGCGACGGTAAGATCAAAGAGCACATGACTCAGAAAGGCCTCTCCCTCCGAAAGATTACCAAGGACTATGTTTCCGAAGCTGAAAAGCAAGCCATCCTGGAAGTCCTGGAGCAGACCCAATGGAACCGGAAAAAGGCGGCCCAAATGCTGGGCGTGAGCTACAAAACCCTCCTCTCGCGCATCGACGAGTTTAATCTAAAACCATAGCTCGGCGAGAAAACACGCCTCAAAGCCCCCCAAGTGAAATAGGCTACGCATTTCACGGGGCACGCAAATGCCAAAGCCCAAATGTCAAATCAAGCCCAAAACTCTAGGTTACCTCCTTTTGTTCTAATTGTGGCCTTTCAATTCATCCATTCTTCTGTCATTCCAATATTCCATTTTTCCGACTCTCTTGTTTATTGATCCAACGCCGCATCCGTGGTAATCTGTATCTGTGGGTGACAACGATGGTAGAGAGAGTTACTTTGGTCAAGAAGGTTTTTGAGGGCCTTGTGGATGACTTCCCCGGACTCATTCTGGCTTATGTTTTCGGATCCCAAGTTAAGGGTGAGGTTGGCCCCCTGAGCGATTATGACATTGCGGTGCTTTTTGAAGAGCATTCCGCCGAAGGCCCACTCCGGAGCGCTGTGAGTTCCGCTCTAGCAGCAACGCTGGATAAGATGGTCGATGTCGTGTTGTTGAATCGTGTTCCCATTGAACTGGCGTATGCCATCATTGCCGAGGGCGTGTCTGTATATGAGCGCGATCCTTCGAGCCGGATAGATTATGAGTGCAAAGTCATGGGACTTTACGGTGACTACTTGCCAACCCTGAGATCTCAGAGGCACGACATCCTGAACGGAGACGAATATGGAATCCGAGTTCAGCGGTATAGAGAGGCGCTTGGACGAACTGAAAGAGCGCTTGGCGAGATTAGAAGTACTTAAAGCTAAAGCTCGCTCTGAATTTGACAGTGATCCCTACTTGCGGGACATCGCCGAGCGAAACCTTGAAGTTGCTGCTCAGTGCTGCATCGACATAAGTCACCGTATCATCGCCATAGAGAGAGCCCAAAAGCCTCGCGACTATTATGAGGCGATTATGCGTATGGGCGAGTTGGGAGTGCTCCCGTCCGAATTTGCGCGAAAAATTGCACCAATAGCCGGGTTCCGCAACATCTTGATACACGAGTATCTGGGACTTGACTGGAATGAGGTATACTCGCATTTGCAAAGAACTGATGAGTTGTTAGAATTCGCAGAACACGTTAGGGAATGGTTACGGCACCGGGTAAAGAAGACTCCTAGTTGATTCGAGGTGCGTCCGCTGCCAGTAATCAGACCAGAACTTAGTGTGTCGTTGCTAATTGCGAGGACCTGTGGTAAAAATGCATATATGAAAGATCTCAAACAAAAAGTGCATAAAATCGCACCGACTGTTCTTGAGGGAACACCAGTCG
>JARRRH010000657.1:0-2192 GCA_037380925.1 Deltaproteobacteria bacterium
GCTTCCCAAGGAGGGCCTGATCAAGCAGCGGATCAACGAGGGACAGTACTACCGCCAGATCAGGAAAGGGTGCCTGGTCTCCTTTAAAGTGCTCGAGATCAAGCCTGACACCCTTCTGGTCGATTTCAACAAACCCATGGCCGGCGTTTCCGTCTCCATGGATCTGGAAGTCCTGGCTGTGAGAGAAGCCAGCCAGGCTGAAATCGATACCGCCTGTGAAGCCCAGGTCAAACGAAGCATCGGCTGCGGTTAGCCCTAGCATGCCGGTCAGAATATTCATTCACGGTCTTGAAAGCAGCAACAAAGGGACCAAGTCGGTCTTCTTCAAGGAAAAATTCCCCGATATGATCATCCCCCACTTTACGGGCGGTCTCGAAGAACGAATGGAGAAGTTGAGAGAAATCCTCTTGGGCAAATCTGGCCTGAACCTCGTGGGGTCCAGTTTCGGAGGACTGATGGCCACTCTTTTTTCGGTGGAACAGCCGGAGCGGGTGAAAAGCATGGTCCTCCTCGCTCCAGCAATCAATCTAGTGAAATTTGCCCCTCAAAAGACCAGAAAGATCTCCTTGCCGGTTCGGCTCTACCATGGAAAAAACGACAGAGTCGTCCCTTTTTCCGAGGTGGAACCCGTCGCAAAAGCCCTTTTTGCCGACCTCACGGTCAATGTGGTAGACGACGATCACTTTCTTCACAGGACCTTCAAGAGCATCGACTGGGACGTCCTCCTGGCGTGAGAACATCCCTTCTCGCTTGGTGTAAATGCACTCCGGAGAGTATCCCACCGGCTTTCAAGTTACGTCGCAGGCAAAATACCAAGGGTTTTCCCGCACCTAATGAGCCCCTGGCGGTATAGGGTTCCAGGTTTAGGCTTCGAAGTGCAAACGGGCTCCCATTATCCCTTTTCGGCTTGACCGGGACCGTGCGGTTGGACCGGGAAGGGGATGTATTCCCGTTTAGCGGCTGCGACGGCGCGGTTGGCGATGTCCTGAACCTTTTCATAGGCGAGCTCGTGTTTGCGGGATAGATCGGCAATCTGCGCATCCTGCGATTTGAGCTGCTTTTCGAGGGATTCGATTCTGCTGGAAAGCACATTCTTTTCCCCCTCGAACCTCGATTCCAAGAGTGCCTTTTCCTTTTGGAAATCGCCCGTCAGCCTTTCGGTAACGTCTTCTCTGGCCGCCTCCACTTCCCCCCGCAGCCTTCAGCCCGCCGCCGGCCAAGCTCCTGTTCAAATTCACGGCGCTTCTGCTCGACCTCCTTTTCTAGTGTTGCGAGCTGATCTTCCAGGGCGTTTCTGCGCTGCTCGTTTTCCCGTGCAAAGGCATACTCGTACTCCTCCTTCTCCCGCTGACGCTGCTTTCTGATCGCCTCGGCCTGTTCCTTGGCCTCTCGTTCCCGCTCAGCCTTTTCCCGGTTCCATTTTTCCCGGCTCTCCCGCATCTCACCATCGAACTCAAGCCGCTTGCGCTCGATCTCCCCCTCAAATTCCTCTTTGCGCGCCTGTTGGGCCTGGATCAGTGCAGCCAGATCGGATGCCGCCGTTTCCACCTGGTAGATGGTCTCGAGTTCGGCCTGTTTTTCCTGTACTGCCGCCTGAACTTTCCGATAGGTCGTCATCTCGGCTTCGAACCGATCTGCCAGGGAGGTCAGCTCACGGCTGATGGCCCCGCGCAAGTCGTGCAGCCGCTGGACCGGATCCTGGGCCGCCTGTGCGTCCGCCGCCGCCAGGGCGGCCTGCTTTTCGGCCTGCTTCCGGGCTTTTTCGGCATCGAGAACCGCCTTTTCCCGTGCCTGAAACTGCTTCTTCACGACCTGATAGGCATCCAATAATTCCTTTTTGGTATTGGCCATAGAAACGCTGGGAATTTCGTTTTGATCCGTCATGGCAGGTTTCCTTTTCCGTTCAATCCCGGGGCAGCAGCGGGCGTGGAAGCCGAAATACCCCGATGGCAGAATGAGCTTGACCCTTCACCGGCTCAGTTTCAGCTCTCCATTCTCAATTTCGACGTTGGCATCGGATTCCAACACAATGGTTTGACCTGTCTGAAGAAGGGTTATTTCGCATCCATTGTTACAACCAAAACCCTCGTCAGAGTCAGGAGCGACTTGTAATACCTGCACTCCGACAGTTTGGTCCCTCACTTCACAGGTGTAAGGGACGTCGTCGCCATTTGAGATGTAGCCGGCAGAAA
>JARRRH010000657.1:2228-3242 GCA_037380925.1 Deltaproteobacteria bacterium
AAAATCATTTTCTTCATATGTTCAACCCAAGTTTTTGAAATTCAGCCAAATTGCGGTTACTGAGGAGTACTTCCACTCCTCTTTATTAATCTACCAAATACAGGCGATCATTTTCTACAAGAAACATCGCGAAACCTCTTCTCGTTTTCCAAAAAAGCCGTTTACGTATCGCCTCTCCATCCATGAAGGCTTACATATCCGGCCCCAGGAACCCAGAGGGGTCCGAAAGCCCGCCCCTCGTGCCCTATCCCGGCGGCGGAGGCGGCGCTGGGGGGTATGGGACAGGCGGTCCCGGCTTGACGTTTTCAGGAGGTGGCGGCGGAGGGGGTGGCCGGTAGGACCGGCTAGGCGCGCGCGCCACACCCGGGATCTGGTTTCCCTTGGCGTACATGCATTGTTCATAGGCGTTGTCGTATCGCCTCTGAAGCCCCTGTCCGGTCCCGTAGGCTGGACCCGACGCCCCGGCAGTGCCTAAAAAGAGGCCGCTGGCGGCCCCGATTGCAGCCCCGGCCCCTGCGTTGCCCGAGGCGGCGCCGATCGCCGCACCCAGCCCGGCACCTGCCAGCGTCCCGATGGCCGCCCCTCCCGCAAGCGTCTGATTGGCGGCCTCACTTGGCGGCATCCCGATCTGCTGGCTTGCCCATTGCCTGCAAACGGCATCATCGGCCTGGAAGGCCTCGAAGGACTTCCCGGCACCCGGGAGCACCATAACGCTTGGGCCGCTTGGTATCGTCGCGCACGCACCGAGCGACACCACGGCCAAAATCAACACAAAACCGTGCCCCCAATAGGTCTTCATATCGCACCACCCTCCCTATTGGTTGGGTGCCTCCGGCGGCACCACCTTCATCCACCCGTCCGGACACTGCTTGATGTAAGGGTAATACCCCTGCGGGTTCTGGCAATAATACCAGTAGTAGGGTTGCTGGGGTGGCGGTTGTTCCGGCTGCACGTAGATCGGGGGCTGCTGCTCGACGACCACCGGGGTTGACGCATAATAAGGGGCTCCATAAT
>JARRRH010000658.1:0-3017 GCA_037380925.1 Deltaproteobacteria bacterium
ACCACTAGCTGCTCGAAAAAGCAAGCGTTTATTTCTCCAGGATATACCTTCTGCTCACCTTTTTAGGTACTACGCCTTCAAGGAGGAGGCTGAGTTCACGGCGGTCGATGCGACCATCGATAGCGTGCATAGAAGGGAGGCTGAAGGAGCCCCTTTCCAGTCGCTTGTACCAAATGGCTAGACCGTCGCTATCCCAGTAAAGCAACTTGACCATGGTTCGTCGACGATTGCAGAATACGAACAGCGAACCTGAAAGGGGATCCCGATCGAGCTCTGAACGGACGATCCCGCACAGCCCATCAAAGGACTTTCGCATGTCACAGGGGGCTCGATAAAGATAGATGCGGGTTGAAGCCGTCAGCGCCAGCATGACGCCTTCCCACAAAGCACATCGATGGCATTGCGAAGGCTGGAGGGATCAAACCCACGGTCCAGCTCGATAGAGAGCCTTTCGTCGAGACGAATGCGAATACCACTTCCGTGGACCTTGGAGGATGGGACAAGCTCAAGGAATCCACCCGTTGTCTGGGCGTCGGATTGAACCATGAACCGCCGGCGCCAGGAGTAAAACCTTTGGAGGTTAATTTGGTGATCCTTACAGAACGCGGCTGCACTCATGCCGCTTTGGGCCTGCTCTTGGACCCGCCTTTGCCAATGGGTGACTCGCTCCTCTCTGGTCATCGTACTCCCTCCCAATCTTACGGATTCACTGATAACAGGGAGTACCATAACTGACCAACCGGTCCCTGAAAAGGTGGGTTCCTCTGACGCTTACCGTTTATCGAACCATGTGGTGCTTTCGTTCGTAAATTCTGGGCTTATCGTCTCGAGACAGCCCTTTTGAGGGTTGTACACTGTTATTTCCATTTGTTTTTACTTCTTGCGCCTCGCGTTTTCTTTGGAATGTTCCAGTCGGTAGCTCGGAGGATTCAGTTCCAAAATGACGCTATGGTGGACGAGCCGATCTATGGCCGCCGCCGTAGTCATGGGATCCTTGATAAAATGAGACACCGAGGTGAAAAAATTAGACTCCCGCAACTTCAGTCGAAAATTGGTTTATTTATCCACACCGCCTGCGGTAAAGCAGGTGGTGTGGGCATCTTACCCTTAAACCTGTTTGGATGCTTTTTGTATGCCTCGGCCAACACCTCGGAACGGGCCGAGAAAATGCCCTCGGCCCAGCCGTAGTGTATTGATTCCGGGGTCATCAGGCCGATACCGGAATGATGATGCTTGTTGCAGTACCAGGCAAAAAACCCCTGGCAGAAAAAACGAGCATCCTGTATGCAGCCGAACCTATCTGGAAATTCCGGACAGTATTTCAAGGTTTTGAACTGCGCTTCCGAATAAGGATTATCATCGCTAACATGAGGCCTGCTGTGGCTTTTGGTTACACCCAGATCGGCAAGGAGATTAGCCACAGCTTTTGATTTCATACTGGAGCCACGGTCCGAATGGATGATCAACTGGCCAGGTTCAATCTGCTGTTTCCGACAGCTTTCCTCAATCAGTCGTTTTGCCAAGGCGTCTTGTTCTCGGTGAGCGACCATCCATCCGACCACATAACGGCTAAAGATATCCAGGATGACATAGAGATAAAAATAAGTCCATTTAACAGGCCCTTTCAGCTTCGTGATATCCCAGGACCAAACCTGGTTGGGAGCAGTCGCGAGAAGTTCCGGTTTTTCATAATGGGGACGTTCGACATGTCTCCTTCGTTCTTTGACATCTCCATGCACCTCATTGAGGATGCGATACATAGTCCTTACTGAGCAATAATACTCCCCCTCATCCAATAGGGTGGCGTAGACCTGCCGTGGAGCTTTGTCCTGGAAACGCTCTGAATGGAGGACATCTATCACGGTCTTTTTCTCCTTCTCTGTCAAAGCCAAAACGGGCGCCGGACGGGAGTTTTCTTCCATAGGGGACTTCTCTGGGCTCATGTGACGATAAAAGGTCGCCCTGGGCACTTCAAACGCTTCGCACGCAGCCTTCTTGCCGACCGCCTGACTTAAAGTACAAGCGGCGCTCATGAGTTCTTCCCTTCGTCCTCTGTCTGATCCTGTGGCTTCTTCTTTAGGCGCTCATTTTCCCTCTCCGGTTCGGCAACCTTCTGAGTCAAGGGGTTTTTTTCTTTTTCCTTGCGACCGCGTTTCTTAGGCGACAGGGCATTCAGAAGCCCTTTATCCCTCTGCTTGCGCCATGTGGTAAGGTTTGACGAGTAAAGACCTTCACGGCGTAGTAAGACTCCTATCTGGCCAGGTTCAATACACCTATCAGCTTCTTGGAGGATCTCCAGCTTGTATCTTGCCGTAAATTTCCTTCTTGGCTTTTTTTCAGGAACTTCTGGATCCGGAACGGACATTCGTGATTCCTCTGCAGCTGCCGGGGTAACTCCGGTCGCCCTAAGGGCTTTCTCCGTTACCCCCATCGGGATATTCAGATATCGCTTTTTCATAACCTCTTACTCCTACCCGCCCTACACTAATTTTTCAAGGGGTAGGTGTCTCACCCATATTGGCACAGAGGGAGTCTGATAGATAGCAGATCAGGTCACCTCCTACCCGAAGAGAGCAGAGACTTCCTGGGCCGGATGCAGAGGGCGGCCGAAAGGATGCAAACCCTGCTGGGCTCCCTTCTGGACTACTCCCGGGTGGCCACGAAGGCGGAACCCTTCAAGGAAACGGACCTCAACGGATCCGTCAAGGCGGCTTTGTCCAACCTGGAGCTTCTAATCCAGGACAAAAAGGGGGAAGTGGAGGTGGACGCGCTTCCGTCTCTTGAGGCCGACCCGAATCAGATGATTCGGCTGTTTCCCGATCGCGTCCCAGTATCTTCATCGGCACATCCCGGGTTCGGAGCTCCGTTACATACCCGATTCCGGGCACGGGTTCACCCACACGTGGCCCCAGGTGAGCCGCCACATTCTCGATTTCCTGAAACCGCAGGCATCGCCCCGGAGCGTGCAGACGCGTGAGCGGAGGCATTACAGGGTCCTCTGGATCAGCAGTCCCATC
>JARRRH010000659.1:0-1717 GCA_037380925.1 Deltaproteobacteria bacterium
GTGGTTTCCAACTTCAGCCTCTCGTCGGGATAGAGAGGGGTGAGATTGTCAAAGAGGATCTTTTCCCTGGCAATCTCAGGGTCCTCATGGTTCACCTTTTCCACTTTCAACAAGGCAAAATACCGTTCAGAATCCTTCGGAGGGCGAATCTGCCCCGCAATGGTGTCCCCGGTCCTCAGATTAAAACGACGGATCTGCGACGGAGAGATGTAGATATCATCCGGTCCCGGGAGATAGTTCGCGTCAGGGGCCCTGAGAAAACCGAAACCATCGGGTAGAATCTCCAGAACGCCTTCACCATAGATGAGACCGTTTCTCTCGGAATGGGCCTGGAGTAGTGAAAAGATGAGATCTTGCTTGGGCATTCCAGAGGCGCCGTCAATATTCACGTCCTTCGCCATAGTGGTCAATTCGCTGATTTTCATCTTTTTTAGCTCTACGAGATTCATGCTGCATCACTCCGTCTAAGGCAGATTAAGGTTTGTGGTCTGGGAGGGCACTGGAACAAAGACTTGTACACACGCACATGTTGAAATGGCTTACCCCCGCCCGGCCAGGGCTTAGGGACCACTGTCAACAACCCCTTTTATGTGAGTTAAAGAATTGCCTCAGCAGATTGACAATGAAGTCTGTTCAGATATCCGGTCTATACCGAATCCTCCAGTAGGCAGGAAAAGAAATTTATTTAACATATAGTCCCATTTTTCCCCATGTCAAGGGTTTTCTCCGTTTTCGCCCGCAACTCCAACCTTCTCAGGGCCTCTAAAAGTCGAACCATATCGTCGGGTAGGGCCGATTCGAATTCCACGTAAGCGCGAGAAACCGGATGGAAAAAGCCCAGACGCTTTGAGTGTAGCATCTGTCTCCCCACACCAGGAAGCGGCCCCTTCCCGTGCAGGGGATACCTCTTCCACCACCTCCTGCCATACCCGTAAATGGGATCTCCCACCACCGGATGTCCGATGTGGGACAGGTGCACCTTCAACTCGACGGAAAGGAGGGAGAAGGGGCCCGGGAAGACCTCTACCTTTTCCCACAGGGTCAGGGCTCGCCTTCCTCCCGACAGGGACACCGAGATCTCTTTCCTCTTCTTCGGATGGCGCGAAAGCGGGAGGTCGATTTCTCCTATTTCCCTTTCGATCAGACCGTGAACGAGGGCGATGTAGCTCTTTTTCACTTGACCTGCCTTAAACTGTCCGGCGAGATTTTCGTGAGCCGTTTGAGTCTTGGCGACCACCATCAGTCCCGAGGTATCCTTGTCCAGCCGGTGGACAATGCCCGGCCGCAAGGTACCCCCGATCCCTGCAAGGTCCCCGCAGTGTTGAAGAAGTCCGTGCACCAGCGTTCCCGTAGGATGGCCCGGAGCGGGATGCACCACGAGAGCGGGCGGTTTGTCGACGACGATCAGCGATTCGTCCTCATGAACAATGCCGAAGGGGATGGGTTCCGGGTCGAGGGTCGGGGCGACGGGCGGCGGGATCGACAAGCAAACGCGATCGCCTGCCTTGAGCCTGTAACTCGGCTTTGTGAGCCCCTCGTTTACCTTAATGTGTCCGCTCCTGATGAGAGCCTGAATTCTTGACCGGGAAAGGGAGATGGGACAGGAAGTTAGAAAGAGGTCTAACCGAAGCTCCTGATCTTGCTCCGAGATTTCATACTGGAAAACGCTATGGAATTCATAGCCCACTTTCGTTTTAAGGCATGGAGAATCAGGAAA
>JARRRH010000659.1:1755-2609 GCA_037380925.1 Deltaproteobacteria bacterium
CAAGAGAGATCTCTTTCACCAAAAGATTTCTGGCCGTGTCGAGCATCTTTCTCTCCCCAAAAGAGAGTTCTTTTTCGAGCTTCAGCATGAGCAGATCGCGGTAGACTTCCGCCACTTCGAACACGGATCCGGTCTTGATTTTCTCCATATATTCCCTGTACCTGCGGTTCCATGTCTGATTGTCGACGGGGACATCTCTCTTTCTCAAGATCGAATACAATCTCGGAACTTCTGTCAGACCGATGATTTCCCTCAGGCCCACGTTGTTGACGTTCGCCGTCGGGATCATAATGATCATGTCGTTGTCGAGAATCCGCATGACATAAAAGTCCTGACGGCATCCTGAAATCTCCTGGGACTCGATCCTCTCAATGACGCCAACCCCGTGCGCAGGATAAACAGCCAAGTCGCCTATATCAAACATCTGTCCTCCCATTGCCGATCATCTGAGTTAACCGCCCTCGAGCTACGCATTTTCTTACAGTATACCCGCTTTTTCCGTCAAAGGCAAGACGGTCTCGCGATATAATGGGCGGGTCGAAGGAGTCCTTGAGTTTCAGGCCCCGCTCCGACCCACCGCCCAATCTTTCCCTACATCATCAGGAACAGCCCCACGGTCGGGAGCGTCGGAGCGATGACGAGCGAGACCACCGACATCAATTTGATGAGGATGTTCATGGCCGGACCGGAGGTGTCCTTAAAAGGATCACCCACGGTATCCCCCACCACGGCAGCCTTGTGGTTATCTGAACCCTTGCCGCCCAGGTTTCCTTCCTCAATGTATTTTTTCGCGTTATCCCAGGCACCTCCCCCATTGGCCATGAAGAGGGCCAGAAATGCCCCCATGGTTGTAG